>CAZLMS010000017.1:0-15019 GCA_964560645.1 uncultured Flavobacteriales bacterium
TATCTTTTTCTTTTTCGTACCACCGGCAAACAGCAGTATGCTTAAAACTGTAAATGGTGTAATTTCTGTCTAATTTGAAATGATTTTTAATCTTTTTGTAACGCTCAGTTGCCCAACCGGTTCCCAAAGGATTTTCTGAAGGCTTTCTTTTAGCAGAAAAAATGTAATAATCCGAGGGGTAATTTTGTAAATCCATATCTTCGATAACTTTCATTAGCTTATCAGCTATCGGCAAAATATCGAATTTTTTAACCTTGCTTTGATTAGAGTATATTTTTAAAACGCGCTTTTCAAAATCAATATTTTCAATTTTTAATCGCCGAATTTCCGTGGTACGCATCAAAGCATAATAAATAAAACAGATGAATTTATATAAATACGGCTCTTTCTCTTTTATGTATGGAATAATCTCTTTGATTTGCGACTCCGAATAAGGCAAGTTTTTCTCACCATATTCAGTACTTTGGCGTTCAACTTCATTAAACGGATTATCTACTTGCGTCCATTTTCGTTTCTTGGCAACGTTGTAAAAATTCTTTAAACGTCCTAACGAGTTATTGTACGTTTTGGCACTTATTCCTTTAATTTCAATCAATTCATCAAAATACTTTTGAGCCATAAAAGGTTTTACATCCGACAAATAGTACAATTGAAAATTCTTCTCTTCCGACCATTTTAAAAAATGCTCTATTACATCATGTTTTGCGTGAATTTCGCCCGGAGAATTTTTGGCAATATTTTCACAATAATTCATATACCTTGGAATAGCTTCTTCCAAAAGCAATTCATGATATAAATCTTCCGGGTTTCCTTCTTTTGCTTTTTTGGCTTTTACCCGGTCAATATGATAACCTTCTTTAAGTAGTTTATTTATCTTTTTGATTAAATCTTTTGCGTAAGCTTCTTTGGAACTGTCGGTTGAATATTTTGCAGGAATGTACTTTCGCTTTCTAACTAAATCGTTTTTTTGCACATCCCAAACGTAAAACACAATATACCAGCCTTTTCCGGCGGATGATTTTACTAATTTGGCGGGCTTGAAATCAAATGTTTTTTCCATCAATTTTTTAGGAACAAAGTGTTCATCTACTGACGACGCTACTGACGACCAAAGCTTTTTTTCGTCAACTTTCTTTCTTAACTCATTGTGATACAATTCGTTACAAGAGTACCCGGGGAGGGACTCGAACCCTCACGGTATTGCTACCACTAGATTTTGAGTCTAGCGTGTCTACCAATTCCACCACCCGGGCAAAGGAAGATATTCAAAGAAAGGATTGCGAAAATAAAAAATCTTTTAATCCGATTTTATTTTTCAAGATAATCTTTTTCTATATGTCCATTCTTATATTTCAAATGCTTCACCAAGTCGCCGTGTTTGTTGTACACTTTCATAATTCCATCGGGGCGACCGTTTTTATATTCCGCTTCCATCATCAGCTGCCCGCCTTGAAACCATGCCTGCGACTTGCCGTGCAAGCGCCCTTCTTCGTTTAAATGTACTATTCGTTCTAATTGTCCGGTAGGGTAATAGTAATGCCACTCTCCTACCGGTTTATTGTCTTTAAATCGTCCTTTAGACTCCATTTTTCCGGAAAGTTCGTAGTAGAACTCCCAATAGCCGTCCCTTTTGCCTTGTTTATACGAACCTTTTTCTCTAAGTTTTCCGTCTTCAAACCAAAATGTCCATTTTCCTTCTTTCAACCCTTGTTTTAATGTGCCTTCATAATTTTTATTTCCGTTAGGGTACCATCCTTCCCAAAAACCATCCATAAGACCATGGCTGTAGTTTCCTTTGTCCTTTAACTGCCCGTTTTGATACCATGCTTGCCAAAATCCGTGTTCTTTTCCCGCTTGATAAGGTCCTTCCTGCAGTTTTTGTCCGTTTTCGAACCAAGTGGTCCACACGCTATCTTTTAAACCTTGCTTGTAGTTTCCTTTGCGGTAAAGCTCTCCGCCTTTGTAAAAATACGTCCATGTGGAGTCTTCTTTGCCTTCTATAAATTTGCCTTCGTATTGCAATTGCCCGTTGGTATAATAATATTTCCAATATCCGTGTTGCCGATTGTCGATAAAATAACCGGTCATGTCTAATTGTCCGTTTTGAAAATACCAGTTCCATTTACCGTTTTTTTTGCCGTTTAAATACTGTCCTTCGGCTTTTATTTGCCCGTTAGGATAAAGCTCTTTATACAGCCCGTGAGGTTTGCCGTTTTGATAGGTAATGATTTTTCGAGGTTTGCCGTTTTTGTAAAACCAAGTCCAGGTACTGTCTTTTTCGTGGTTTTTAAAAAATCCGGTGGTTTTAAGGGTTCCGTCCGGATATTTGGCTAAAAAGTATCCGTTGTATAAGCCTTCATCTATCTGAAATTCTTCATATATGCTGTCGGGAATAAATATTTTTTCAATGCCTTTGCCGTTTGTTACCAGTTGCACTCCGGTAGAATCCCAAAAATTGAGCGTCTTACAAAGTCCGTTTCTGCATTGTTCTTCTTTTTTCTTTTGTCCGTTAAAATACCATGTATGCCAAATACTGTCTTTTACTCCTCTGTGATAGTATCCGATTATTTTTTGTTGTCCGTTGGAATACCACTCTTTGTAAATACTGTCGGGAAGGTTGTAGTAAAAAAATCCTTCGCTTTGTTTTTGAGCATTGGGATAAAAAACCGTTGTTTTACCGTGAAACCGTCCGTTTTTGTAGTTTGAAATTTCTTTGAGCGTTCCGTCTTTGTACCAAAACTTCCATTCTCCGGTTTCTTTTCCCAATACAAAGTCGCCTTCGCTTCTTTTGTGCTTTTGTTCACTGTCGTAATAATCTATATAATGTTGTTTAATAACGTTTTCTTCATCTTTCTTTTGACTATAACCGGATATGGTAAGAAGTAAAAGGACTACTAAATAAAATATGGTTGTGTTTTTCATGAGCTTTGTGAAATATTTCAAAAATAACGCAGATTAATACCTAAAATGTTCTAAACGACAAAAGGTTTTAAAGAGATATGTGTTAATTGTTAAAATTTACCGGTAACTCCCTCGGAAACATTGATAATATGGTCGCCGATTTTTTCTAATGAAGAAAACAAGTCCGTGTAGATAATTCCGCTTAAAACATTGATTTCTTCTTGATGTTCGCTCAATGCTTTTACGTGTTCTTTTCTGATTTTGTCTCGAAATTCATTGATTGTTTTTTCCGCTTCCAAAGCCGTGTCTATAGAAACTTTAGACCAATCTTCCGCTTGAAGATTCTCTATCATTATTTCAAAGGCTTTATCTACTAATTTAAACATTTGCAATATGTTGTTTCTTTGTTCGGGAGTAAACCAGATTTTTTCTTTTTGCTTGCGTTTAATGGTTTGGGAAATTTGAAAGAAAATATCGGCAATTCGCTCTAAATCACCAATAATGCTAAACATTCCTCTTACCATTCTGGATGATTCGGCGCTTAATTCTTCGTTCGTGAGTTTTAATAAGTAGTCTGATACCTCAATTTCTATTTTGTCGGTAATTTGTTCATATTTACTAATGCGTTTCAATAGTCGCTCGGATTCTTTTTTGTCTTTGGAAGTAAAAAGTTTTTTGGAAAATTTCAACATACGATGAGTAATATCGCCGTATTTAATAATTTCTTTTTTGGCTTGTAGTATGGAGAGTTCCGGGGTGCTCATCAATCCGGAGCTTATGTATTCCAAAGTAAATGACTTTTCTTCGGTGGACGGTTTTACAAGTTTAGACACAATAGCCTCTATTTGAGGTACAAACCATATTAAAAGAAATGTATTGATAACATTGAAAGAAATGTGAAACAATGTAAGCGCCCATTTAACAGAAGCTGTATTATGAAAAGGAGATTCCATTCCGGCAGAGACAATATAAGAATCAATACCCTTCAAATACCAAGGAAACACCAGTAACATCCATATTACACCAATTACATTAAAAATAAAATGGGCACGAGCTGCTCTTTTGGCTTGATAATTTGCAATAACGGCAGCCAAATTAGCCGTAATGGTTGTGCCGATGTTTTCCCCTAACACTATAGCTGCTGCCATATCAAACTGAATGACACCGCGTTCGCACAAGACTAAAGTTAAAGCCATTGCCGCACTGGAAGATTGAATCACGATGGTAAGCAATGTGCCTATTAACACAAAAATAAGTGGGGAAAGAAAACCTAAATCATTCATCCCCATAAGGAAATGTAGCGACTCGGCGTTAAATTCGGGAACGGAATGTTTCAATTCGTCTAATCCCATAAACAACAATGCAAATCCTACTAAAAACTCGGAAAAGGATTTAAGTTTATCGTTTTTGGAAAACATCAGCGGAAATGCAATACCGATAATAGGTAAAGCATAAGTGGCAATCTTAAATTTTGAAAACCCGAAAACAGTAATGATAACAGCCGTAACCGTAGTACCGATATTAGCCCCCATTATTACGCCTATGGCTTGCCGAAGGGACAACAACCCGGCATTTACAAAGCTTACCAACATTACCGTAGTAGCAGAAGAAGATTGTACAATGCTGGTTACGGAAAATCCGGTAAAAACACCAAGCAGCCGGTTTTTGGTCATAATGCCGAGAATCTTACGAAGGTTTTCTCCGGCTACTTTTTGGATACCTTCACTCATCACCTTCATCCCGAAGATGAAAAATCCCAATGCTCCGATGAGCTTTAATAAGTCAAATAAACCAAAGTCCATTTACCATAATGTAACAGAAAACAAAACTATTTTTTTGGTTTTGTCAAAAAGCGCATGCAATGTTAAGGATTTGTTAATTTTTACCAATCGAGTGATATAATTGATGAATAATTCCGTCTGCCAGACCAATTTTAGGCACCGTAATACGATGGCATTTCGACCATCGCATAACTGCCAAGTATATATCCAAAGCGGGAATTATTACATCTGCCCGGTCGGGATTAAGCCCCAAATTCTTCACTCTTTCTTCATAAGACATTGACTTTAAAACATTTTCCACCTCTTGCATTTCCCTTAGAGAAATGTTCCGGTCGCTTTTTTTCTTATTCGGATAGAGTTTAATAAGTTTATTGATATTACCGCCCGATCCGATTATCCAATCGGGTTTAATTTCTTTGGTTTGATTTTTTATCCATGTTCTCATTTCTTCCCACACTTTTTCATCATAACGTTTTTTTATCATACGCACAGTACCGAGCGGAAAAGATTTGGAGTCTATTTTACTTTTTTGACTGTATAAAGTCAATTCCGTGCTTCCGCCGCCTACATCCACATAAAGGTAGTTTTTGTTTTCATCGAAAAGCCTCTCGATATGGTTGGCAAAAATCAAACTTGCTTCTTCTTCTCCCGAAATAATTTCCAGTCGAATCCCGGTTTCTTTTTCTATTTGCTTTACTACCTCTTTCCCGTTTTTTGCTTCTCGCATAGCCGATGTGGCACAAGCTCTATAATGAACTATATTCCATGCTTTTATTAAATAAGCATATCCTTTAACGGCATGAATAAGCATTTTAATTTTAGCGGGGCTTATTGCTCCTGTTTCAAACACGTCTTCACCAAGACGGGTCGGAACTCTTACCAGAGAGGCTTTTTTAAAGACCGGTTCCGAGTTTTCGTCTTCAATCACATTTACGATTAAAAGCCTCATGGCGTTTGAACCTACATCAATAGCTGCCAATCTTTGTATGTCCAATGTTTTTATCTTTTAAAGAGTTTTTTAAAAAATTGTTTTGCCGTAACGGGAGTTCGCTGTACCAACGCTTTGTCAAATTTCATTGATTGATACCATTTTTTGTTTCTATCCCGCAATAAGAACTCGTCTACTGCTTTGCCTATCGCATAAACTTGTTCCAATAAATCGTCTTCTTTGTTAAAAGCATTGGTAATTGTTTCTGCAAAAGAAGTGTTGGGAAAGTACTTGTTAACGGTATTTACGTAAGTTTGATTCCAATATGCTAAAAATTCTTCTCCCGACCTTACTTTCAGTTGCTTAAGAATATAAAAATTAAGCTCCTTAAAAAAAAGCAGATTGCTTCTTATGTACAGTTTATTATCAATGGCAAATTCAAAAATACATTGTTTAAGTGCATAAGGAATGATATGATTATATGGACTTTTTACGATTTGGTATTTGGGTTTTTTGAGTTTAGGCTTAATCTGGTTAAATTTTTTAAGGCAATATTCGTAAAGCTCGTACTCCAACCGGTTGTTTTCTTTAATCAGTTCTTTTATTTCTTCGGATATTTCTTCTTTTACGGGGCGTTTTAAAGTAACTCTTTTTGCTTCGATTTTTTTGGGGAATTTTATCCCCGTAATTTCCGAAAAGTATTGTAAAGAATACGGATAATCCTCAAAAATAGCCACATGGATAGGTATTTCTTCAATAGCCGTAATGACTTTTTCCAAATCTTCACGCGCAGGTCTTTTTTTGCTGTAAATTCTGTCTCCCAATAAAAAACCTATCACATAATCGGGGGTTTGCGGATGTGTTACATATTCTTTCAAGTTTTTGGGTTTTGGGTTTAGTAAATTCATAAACTCCGCCCGGTCTCTCAAAAAATAGTATTCCGACACCACTCTGTCCAACGGGTCTCGAAGCATCATAAAAACATTGTAATTCTTATACTCGGAAAATTTTGAAGGATTGAATATATCTCCTGAATTAGATTTTTTAGTTTTCGCATCAATATGCCGATAGTAAAAATCCGGGCGGGTTTGCCAATATGTTCCTTCAATTAAAGTATTAAGCGTTGTTCCGCCTGTTTTGGGAATGTGTATAAAAATATTTTCTTTCATTGAATAATGAGTTTTGACAACCTTTTTACAACCTTCCCTCGAATGCTTGTTTTTTTACAAAGCTAACTATTCTTCTCAATCAAAGCGGTTTTATTCGTAAATCTCCTCTTTGCTCTTTTCTTCTTGCAAAAGTTTTTAGGGAAAACTAAAACACTTCCGAAAGGGTTTCGAGCTGCATGCTTCGAGAACCTTTCAGCAGAATGGTTCTACCTTTTACAGGATGATTTTCAAAATGTTTTAATGCATCTTTTGCCGTAAGAAACGTGAGAAAATTATGGTTTTGAGTATGGGAAAAATTTTCGCCAACCAAAACGGCATCTGCACCTTCTATGGTCTTAACCAAATCCACAATTTTTTGATGCGCTTCTTTTGTCCATTTTCCCAACTCTTTCATGTCTCCCAATATTAATAAAACGTTTTGTGCTTTGGAGATGTTAAGAATGGCTTTTTCCATGCTGGTGGGGTTAGCGTTGTAAGCATCCATAATAAGGGTATTCCTTGTTGTTTTTATAATTTGTGAGCGGTTGTTGTCGGGAATATATTGCTCTAAAGCTTGTTGTATTTGGCTATCGGAAACATTAAAATATTTTCCTACGCATATTGCTGCCAATGCATTTTGAAAATTGTAATCCCCCACAAGTTTTGTGTGTATTTTCCTGTTTTGATATTCAATTTCCAAAAAAAGGTCTGAGGATATATTCTTTGCCCAAACGTCGCAAAAATCTTGAGTGCAATAGGTTGTTCTTGATATTCCCCGGCTTCTTTGCATTAGTAATTCGTCTTCTCCGTTTACAAAAGCATGCCCTGATGTTTCTCTTAAAAACTCATATAATTCGGTTTTGGTTTTAATAACGCCTTCCAAGCCTCCAAATCCTCCCAAATGCGCTTTGCCAATGTTAGTTATAATTCCGTGTGTGGGTTCTGCTATTTCACAAAGTTCTCGGATATCGCCGGGTTTGTTTGCACCCATTTCGATAACGGCTATTTGGGTATCTTCTTTTAAACTCAACAAAGTAAGCGGAACTCCGATATGATTGTTTAAGTTGCCTTCCGTAGCATGCACTTTATATTCCGTACTCAACACAGCTTTCATTAGTTCTTTGGTTGTGGTTTTGCCGTTAGAACCCGTAAGTCCGATAAAAGGAATGTCCAACTGTTTTCTGTGATAATTTGCCAATAATTGCAGCGTCTTAAGCACGTTATCTACCAAAATCGTTCTGCTGTCTATATAAAATTCCTTTTCATCAATTACAGCATACTCAGCACCTTTCCGGAGGGCTTCTTCGGCAAACTTGTTTCCGTTAAAATTTGCTCCTTTTAAAGCAAAAAAAACAGAACCGGCAGTAATCTTTCGCGTGTCGGTGGAAATTCCTTTGGTACGCAGATATAAAGCATAGAGGTCTTTAATATCCATTATTTACTGATAATAATTTTTTTGATGAAATGTACACCCGATTGATTGGATGTTTTCAAAAAGTAAACACCCGAAGGAATGCCGGAAACGTCAATAACATTGTATCCGTTAGCGAAGATGCCGCTTTTAATTTTTTTTCCTCGAATATCTGTTAATGTGTACGGTTGATTTTTTATCTCGGGATTGGATACATGTATAAAATTGCTTGCGGGATTGGGAAAAACAATCAGTTCTTTACTAACTGCTTGTTGAGTTATAGAGGTTACGGCATTGCTTACATCAAATACCCACAATCCTGTCTGCATATCGGAAACCAGCACTCGCCCCGATGGTAAGAGCGGATACACACCCCATGCACCTTCATATTTGCCGTTTTGATGAGGACGGGTGGATGTGTCATAATATCCGCTTATGAAAATGTTATCGGGATTTTCCATGTTGAAAATATAAAGCCCGTCGAAATAATGACTTACGAAAAGAAAGTCTCCTCTGAAAATTAAATTATGGACAATTGAATTAGGGTCCACATTAGAACCAATGGTGTCTATCAACTCAATATTTTGATAATCGGCTACATTTACCACTTTTATGTCCGTGCCGTGAGTTTCATCTGCAAAAGCATAAATGGTGTCACTTTCGTGTAACCATCCCGAGTGGTTATACCCTTGTTGTACATAATTTGTGTAACTACCGATTATCTGAACATTGTTTAAATCGGAAAAATCTACAATGAAAAATCCTCTTGTTTCTGCATTTAAAAAAGCAATGTTGTTTTTTACATAGGTATCGTGCACATATCCTATTGTATTTATCCACCAAGGAATGTCTATATAACAATTTTGCAGTAAATACGGTGCCGTAGGGTTTTGAAGAGAAATAACCGAAAACTGATTTCCGGAGCCTCTTACTATCCCGCCACAAGTATATAACCGCGCATTGGCAGAATCTATAAAAATATTATGCGACCGCATAATAAGCGTATCCGAATCATATACCACGGGTGCCGAATCGGGCAAGTATCTCAAGTCGGCTATTTGAAGCGAACTGCTTCCTTCGTCTGCTACAATATACAGGTAATCTTGATAATCGTGAAAATCTCTGTGAACAATTTGATTGCCTTGCACTCTGCCGGGAATAAATACCGCCTGATATGCCGTTGACGGATTGGTAATGTCAAAAATATGCGTACCCATTGTGCTTCCGATAATGGCGTATTCTCTTCCGTTTTTGGCATATCCCCAAATTTCGTTATAGGTATTATCATGATAATAAGAAGACGGCATGGTATCTACCGACCAGTGAAATAGCACAGATACATTCAAACTGTCTTGAGCATGAAGGGATGCAAAAAGAAAAATAAAAACAATTGTTTTTATTTTTTTCATAAGGATGCTATTAGTTCTCTCATTATTAAACTCATCTTAGGCTCTGATTGGGAGGCGGCTTTTTGCACGTCCTCGTGGGTTACTTTCACAATTTTTCCGGGAACTCCTAAGTCTGTAATCACGGAAACGGCAAAGCAGGGTATTCCCATGTGTCTGGCGGCAATTACTTCCGGAACGGTGGACATTCCCACGGCATCGGCACCAATATTTCTCACATACACATATTCTGCAGGGGTTTCCAAACAAGGCCCGGAAACTCCGGCATACACTCCCTTTTGATAATTAATATTATTGGCTTTGGCAATTTCTTCCGCTTTGGCTATTAAAGATTTGTCATACGCTTCACTCATGTCAGGAAAGCGAGGTCCTAATTCATCTATATTAGGTCCCATCAGAGGGTTGGAAGGAAACAAATTTATATGGTCTGTCTGAATCATCAAATCGCCGATAGCAAAATCGGGGTTTACACCGCCACTGGCATTTGACACAAACAGATATTTAATGCCTAAAAATTTCATTACTCTTACCGGAAAAACCACTTCTTGCATGGAATATCCTTCGTAATAATGAAATCTGCCTTGCATTGCCACAATGTTTTTTCCGCCCAATTTTCCGAATATCAGTCGTCCTTGATGACCTTCAACCGTGGAAACGGGAAAGTTTGGAATTTGCTCGTAGGGCAACGAGTGTTTAATGTCAATTTCTTTTACCAATCCGCCTAACCCGGTTCCGAGAATAATTCCTACTTCGGGCGAAAAATTAGTTTTTTCTTTTAAAAACTGCGCTGTCGATTTTATCGTTTCTAACATAATCTAAAATTTGTCGGTTAAACAATTCTTCATCTTTATTGTGAAATTTTACTTCTATGGGAAGATAAAACAAAGGTAATTCTTTCACCTGTTCAAAAATTGACGGATGCAAAAAACGCATGGCATCTTTTTCGGTGGTCAAAATTATTTTATTGTCTGACTGAATCTTATTAAATTCCGATTTTATCTTTTTTATGTCGTGTGAAGTATATTGATGGTGGTCCGAAAATTTTAAATGCGACACCTTTTTGGCTTGGTTTTTAATATAATACACCAACTCGGAACTGCTGGCAATGCCGGTAACCAACAGGATGTGAAAATTTCGTTCAAAATAAAACTCTTTCGGGATACTCTGGGTTTTTTGTTTTTGCAAAGATTTAAGGGAAACAACATCGCCATATTCATAAGATGAAAAATATACCGATTGATACGGTTGCGGATTTAATTTATCTATTATCACCCTTTTTTCAAGGGGCGAAAAAAACGGAGGAACCTTTGTAACAATAATAATATCGGCTCTTTTATATGCCGATTTGGGCTCTCTGAGATTTCCCGTAGGCGCTATAAAGTCATCAATAAAAAGATGCTGATACGGTGTCAATAAAATATTTAACCCCGGCTTTACTCTTCTGTGTTGAAAAGCATCATCCAACAGTATTACTTCTACTAAATTTTGTTCTATCAATTTTTGGATTCCTCTCCGACGATTTTCATCTACCGCCACCGTAATTCCGGAAAATTTGACTTTATATTGTTTAGGTTCATCTCCTACTTTTGTTGTTGCATCCTCACTTTGCACCAAAATAAATCCGGAGGTGCGTCGCCCGTACCCGCGACTTAGTGTAGCAATTTGGTAGTGTTCTTTCAGCAATCGAATAAGATATTCTATATGAGGCGTTTTTCCACTCCCGCCAAAATTAAGGTTTCCTACATTGATAACCGGTAAAGAAAATGATTGAGAGGGTAATATACCTATGTCGTAAAGGAAGTTTCTTACGGCAAGAATTCCGCCCCACACCAAAGATACAGGCAACAATAATATCCTCACCATTCTAATCACCCGGCAACTTTATTTTCTTCCGTAAATTTTGTCAATTACGTCTTTGTATTTCTGTAAAATAACTTTTCTTTTAAGTTTTAATGTCGGAGTTAATTCTCCGGAATCTATCGTCCACGGGTCCGGCAACAGTTCAAATTTTTTCACCTGCTCCCATTTACCGAAGTGAGCATTATATTTGTCCACTTCTTCTTGAAACCTCGCTATTACCTGCGGATTACTAATAAGGTCTTGATTGGAGGAATAAGTTATTCCTTTTCTTTTTGCCCAAGATTTTAAAAACTCAAAATCAGGAACTATCAAGGCGGCGGGATGTTTTTCTCCTTCACCTATTACCATAATTTGCTCGATAAACCTTGATTCTTTAAACCTGTTTTCCATCTGTTGCGGAGCCACATATTTTCCTCCGCTGGTTTTAAACATTTCTTTTTTACGGTCGGTGATTTTTAAAAATCCTTCGTTGTCTATTTCCCCAATATCTCCTGTATGAAAAAATCCTTCTGCATCAATTACTTCTTTTGTAAGCTCCGGGTTTTTGTAATATCCCAACATTACATTGGGACCTTTCACAATAATTTCTCCGTCTTCTGCTATTTTAACCGTTACGTTTTTCAACGGCTTTCCCACTGTTCCGAATTTCATTCCTCCTTTTTCCAATGAGTTTACCGAAATCACCGGAGATGTTTCCGTTAATCCGTATCCTTCCAATATGGGCATTTGAGCCGCGTAAAAAATTCTTGCCAACCTGGGATTTAATGCCGCAGCTCCCGACACGATACATTTTACCCGTCCTCCCACAGCATCTCTCCATTTGCTGAAAATCAATTTATTAGCTATTTTAAGTTGCAAATGATACCAGGCTGATTTTCCTTCCAATTCAAATTCTTCTCCGAGTTTTAAAGCCCAGAAAAACAAGGCTCTTGTAATTCCTCTCAGCTCATTACCTTTTGCCACGATTTTGTCATATACTTTTTCGATGAGCCGCGGCACTGCCGTAAACAAATCAGGATGAACTTCTCGTAAATTATCGCCTATAGTATCAATGGATTCTGCATAATAGACGGAAACTCCCACATAAGCATATAAATACAACAACATTCTTTCGTAAACATGACATACAGGCAAAAAACTCAATGCCTTAGCCGTTTCATCTACGGGAACTCTTTCCAGTGATGCTTTTACATTACTTACAATGTTTTTGTGAGTAAGCATTACGCCTTTAGGTTTTCCGGTAGTTCCAGAGGTGTATATCAAAGTAGCCAAATCTTCTTCTTCTATGGTTTCTTTTATTTTATCTACTTCTTCTTGAGAAATTTTTTCGTGTTCGTTAAAAAGTTCTGTCCAATGTTTTTGAGCGGGGATATGATTAAACGTATAAATGCCTTCCGTTAAGGTTGGCACATTGTCTTTAATCGCCAATACTTTTTCCAACAACTCTGCATCGGAAACAATACACATCTTAACTTCAGCGTGATTGAATATATATTCGTAATCCTCTTTGGAAATCGTCGGGTAAATCGGCACGTTTACCACCCCTATTTGAAGCATGGCATAATCCATAATGTTCCATTCCGTCCGGTTATTGGAAATCATCGCAATTTTGTCGCCTTTTTTAAATCCTCTTGCCAATAATGCGCGAGACATCTTGTTGATTTGTTCAATCATTTCGGCAGTAGATGTAGGTGTCCATTTTCCGTTCTCTTTGTTTACAAAAGCATCCGGTTGCGGGTACTTTTCCTGTTGATAGTAAATAATGTCAAAAAGGCGTTTAATATCCATATCTTTGGAGTTTAAAAATATCTTCGTAAAAATATAAAAAAACAATGAACTATTTAAATGATTTTACCGAATCGAATAATATCGAGTTTCCGCTAATTATGGCACCCATGTTTTTGGTGTCGAATGAAAAAATGATTCAAGCCGCTATTGACAACGGTATTTTAGGCGTTTTTCCTTCTCTCAATTTTCGCGAACCGGAACGCCTCAATGAAGTAATTGAAAACCTCAATCGCTATAAACAAAAAAAGCCCGGGAATTACGGAGTAAACCTTATTGTGCAAAAAACCAACGTTTATTTTGAAAAACATTTAAAAATATGCACAGACAATAAAGTACCTTTTTATATCACCTCGCTGGGAAATCCTGCTAAAGTAATAGAAGCTGCTCATGAGTACGGAGCAAAAGTGTATTGCGATGTAACTAACTTGGAACACGCCGAAAAATGCTATAAATTAAATTGTGACGGTTTTATTGCCGTAGGACAAGGCGCCGGCGGACATGCCGGACCTAACCCTCTGCACGTCCTGATTCCGGCTCTCCAAGAAAACTTTCCTGACAAGCCTGTCATCGCTGCCGGCGGAATTGCCACGGGAAAAGCAATGTTATCCGTAATGAGTTTAGGGGCGCAAGGGGTATCGGTAGGCACTCGTTTTATTGCTTCTCAAGAAAGTGATGTGAACAATGCCTACAAACAAGCTATTGTAGATGCCGGAATGGATGATATTGTAATGACTACCAAAATTTCAGGTACGCCGCTTTCTATTATCAATACGGAATATGCCAAAAAAATCGGTTATGAACAAAACTGGTTAGAAAAACTGTTAACCAAAAATCCGAAAACCAAAAAATGGTTTAAAATGCTGGTACAGTACAGAGGGATGAAAAAAATAGAACAATCTCTACTGCCCGCAAACTACAAAACGCTTTGGAGCGCCGGAAAATCGGTGCAAGAAATTCATGAAATATTTACCGTAAAAGCCATTGTAGAAAAGTTTAAAGAAGAATTTGAAGCCTCGTTGAACGAAACTTGTGCATTAAAAAACAACATCAAGCAATGACCGAAATTGTATTTGCGACCAATAATGCCAATAAACTGAAAGAAGCTAAAAGTTTACTGAAAAAGGTTGGAATCTCTGTTATTTCACTAAGTGATTTGAATATTAACGTTTCTATTCCCGAAGATTTTGACACGCTTGAAGAAAACGCTTTACAGAAAGCCCGTTTCATTTGTGAAAAAACCGGCAAAAACGCCATGTCTGACGATACGGGATTGGAAGTAGATGCCTTAAATGGTGCGCCCGGTGTATATTCTGCCCGCTATGCGGGAGTGCCTGGTAATTCTGCCGATAACATTAAAAAATTACTGGAAGAAATGTCCGGAATATCTAATCGAAAAGCTCGTTTCAGGACGGTTATTGCCGTTATTTGGAATGGAAAAGAATATCTTTTTGAAGGAATTGTAAACGGAGTTATTGCCTCTCGACCCCAAGGGGAAAAAGGCTTCGGGTACGACCCTGTTTTTATTCCCGAGGGTTATTCCAAAACTTTTGCCGAAATATCTATGGAAGAAAAAAACACCATAAGTCATCGGGGAAAGGCGTTAAGTAAAATGATTCGTTTTTTCGAACAGATGAAAAACTAATCTTTTCTTTTCAACAGAACCACGTTCTCAATATGATGGGTATGAGGAAACATATCTACCGGTTGAAGCTTAACCACCTCATATTGCGAAGATAAAAGCTCCACATCCCGGGCTTGTGTAGCGGGATTACAAGACACATATACAATTCTGTCGG
>CAZLMS010000018.1:0-2698 GCA_964560645.1 uncultured Flavobacteriales bacterium
GAATTTGTCTTTGATTACATTGATACTACCGACGAAAAACCTTATTTACCCATTTTCATTTCCGAAGCGGTAAGCGAATATTATTACAAACGTTTCCCGAAAATGGAAAAGGAAATTATTAAAGCCACCAAAGTTTCGGGAATAGAAAATCAAACCGTTTCGCAGTTTATGGGTGATATGTATCAAAATGTCAATATTTATAATAATTACATCAATATTTTCGGTAAAAGTTTTGTCAGCCCTATTTCGGATTTCGGCTTTTTCAGTTACCGCTATTACTTAACAGACAGCGGATTTGTAGATAACAACTGGTGCTACAAAATAAAATTTGTACCTAAGCGCAAACACGAACTTACTTTTGACGGAGAAATGTGGATAAACGACACTACTTATGCCGTAAAAAAAATAACAGCCACGATTAACGAAGAAGCCAATATCAATTTTATTAAACGATTTGATGTAGAGCAAACCTACCGGCAAGTGCAACCGGAAGTATGGATGCTGGTACAAGACAAAGCCGTTGCCGATTTTAACTTAGCCGACAAACAAGTGGGATTTTACGGAAGAAAAAACACCTATTATCGTAAATTTGTTATTAACCAACCCTTGCCGGACGAGTTTTATCTGAGTGGTTTGGATATAGAATTGGAAAAAGATGCTTCGGAAAAACCGGAAGACTTTTGGGACACCGTAAGAGCCGAACAACTTTCCGAAAAAGAAGCCCAAATCTACCACATGGTGGATAGCATTAAAAACGTGCCTGTATTTAGAAGTTATGTAGATATCATTCAACTTATTGTAACCGGCTATCACGTATGGGGAAACGTAGAATTAGGTCCTTATTTTACCACCTATAGTTTTAATCAGGTGGAAGGCAGCCGATTCCGAATCGGGGGACGAACAAGCAACCAATTCAGCAAACGTTTGATGATTGAGGCTTATTTGGCTTACGGCTTAAGAGACAGACGTTTTAAATACGGTGCATGGTTCGATTATTATTTAACCAAATTACCTCGCCAACATTTCGGATTATCTTACAAAAACGACGTGGAACAATTGGGACAAAGTCAAAATGCTTGGAGACAAGATAATATACTTGCATCAGTGTTCCGAAGAAATCCGTTTAATAAAATTAACGGATACGAAGAATATTCAGGCTTTTTTGAAAGAGAATGGTTTTTCGGATTTTCCAATAAAATTTCTTTAAGCCACCGTAGAATATGGCCATTAGGTGTATTGGATTTTGAAAAAAATACAGAATCGGGAACCATACCCGTAAACAATATTACTACTGCCGAAATAGGAATTTACACCCGGTTTGCATATAAAGAAAAATACGTTTCGGGCGAATTTGAACGTATCAGTTTGGGCACCAAATGGCCCATTTTACAAGCCCAATATTTTTACGGATTAAAAAACTTTTTTGGCAGCCAATATGAATATCACAAAATTATTGTGAACATACAAGATAAAATGAAACTCAATCCTTTCGGAGAGATGGAATATGCGGTAGAAGCCGGTAAATTATTCGGCACACTCCCCTACCCGCTTTTATTTTTACACAACGGAAACGAAACTTATTTTTACGATTTTTCTGCATTTAACTTAATGAATTATTATGAATTTGCAAGCGACCAATATGTTTCCTTAGCCGCCACGCATCATTTCAACGGACTGTTTTTTAACAAAATACCTCTAATCAACAAACTGAAATGGAGAGAAGTAATATCGGGAAAAGCCGTGTACGGAACGCTGTCTGACAAACATAAACAAGAAATGATTTATCCTCAAAACTTTCAAGGTTTATACAAAGGTCCCTATATAGAAGGCGGAGTGGGTATCGAAAATATTTTTAAACTGTTTCGTGTGGATGCACTTTGGAGATTTACCTATTTAGACCATCCTAATATTGTGCCTTGGGGCATACGAACAACTTTCCAATTTATGTTTTAACATTGCATCCATGATATTAAAAGCCGAAAATATTGTCAAAAAGTATAAAAACCGCCAAGTTGTAAAAGGCGTTTCCATCAATGTGCAACAGGGTGAAATTGTGGGACTTTTAGGACCTAACGGTGCGGGAAAAACCACTTCTTTTTACATGATTGTAGGTCTCATAAAACCCAACAGCGGAAAAATATTTTTAGACAACTTGGATATTACCAAAGAACCCATGTATAAACGGGCTCAAAAAGGTATCGGTTATTTACCTCAAGAAGCGTCGGTGTTTAGAAAACTAAGCGTGGAAGATAACATTATGGCTATTTTGGAAATGACCGATTTACCCAAAGACAAACAAAAAGAACGTTTAGAGGAACTTCTTGACGAATTTGGCTTACAACATGTACGAAAAAACCGAGGGGATTTACTTTCGGGAGGAGAAAGACGAAGAACGGAAATAGCTCGTGCATTAGCTTCCAATCCTAAATTTATTTTGCTGGACGAACCTTTTGCCGGCGTGGACCCTATTGCCGTGGAAGATATTCAAAAAATCGTGGCTGCATTAAAAGAAAAAAACATAGGTATTTTGATAACAGACCATAATGTGCAGGAAACCCTCTCTATTACCGACAGGGCTTACTTGTTATTTGAAGGAAGTATATTAAAAGCCGGAACCGCCCATGATTTGGCAAACGACCCTCAGGTAAGAAAAGTATATTTAGGGGAAAAGTTTGAATTGAAAAGAAAGGTATAGCAA
>CAZLMS010000018.1:2708-14511 GCA_964560645.1 uncultured Flavobacteriales bacterium
AATGAAAAATGGGAAATTGAAGAAATTAAAGAAAAAAATTTCAGAAGTTTTTCAATTTTCTGCCCAAATCTCGTTTAATATCTCTTTCTTTAATGGTTTCGCGTTTGTCATACAGTTTTTTACCTTTAGCCAAGCCTATTTCAAGTTTAGCCCATCCGCGTTTGTTGATGTAAAGACGAAGTGGAATTATGGTTAATCCTTTTTGTTCGAGTTTTTTTTCCAGTTTTCGCAATTCTTTTTTATGAAGCAATAATTTTCGCTCTCTTCGAGGTTCGTGGTTGTAAAAAGTTCCTTGTTCATATTCCGCAATGTACATGTTTTTTACAAACAATTCACCGTTTTTAAAATAGCAATAAGCTTCGTTTATACCGGCTTTTCCGTTGCGAATAGATTTTATCTCGGTGCCTGTCAATTGCAATCCTGCCTCATATTTTTCGAGGATTTCGTAGTTAAAAAATGCTTTTTTATTTTTTATATTAACGGAATTACTCATTTTTCAAAGCGGTGCTGCTATCAGATTGCTGTTTAGCTTTTTCTTGAAGTAATTTTAAAAGTTCTTCGTCGCTCAGATGAAGCGTTTGAATAGCAATTTCGGCATCTTTGGCATATTGTGTTCCGGGATAAAGTTCTATTACTTTTTGATAAATGGTTTCGGCTTTGCCTTTTTGGTCGAGATGCGTGTCATAAACAAAAGCTGCCAAAAACAAACTTTGCGGTGTTTTCGGATGATTGGGATAGGTTTTTTGCATATTTTGAAAAAGCTCAGCTGCCGCATGATATTTTCCTAATCCGACATTCACTTCCGCACATTTATATAAATATTCGGGAGCAGCCGTATCGGTAGGAAATTTACGAATAAACTCCCGGTAAAGTTTGTCCACTTTCTGTGCTTGCTTGTAATTCAAATGTTTGGTATCGGGATTGATAAGTTCTTGTTCCAGTTTACTGATTTTTTCAATCATTTCAAGCTTTTCCTTTTTGCTTTTGTCTTCAACTTTTTGGGAACAAGCTCCCAGAAAAGCACTAAGAACGATTAGCCAAAAAACCGGTTTTCTCATAACTTTAATATTTACGAGTTCGATATTCGGGTTTTCGATAATTGTTTCTCGAATTTCTATTGTTTGAGGAATTTCTGCTTCTGCTTCGTCCTTTGGATTTTTTAGCGGAAGCTATTTCTGCTTTAAACGGAGTGCCTTCAAATTCCGCATTTTTTAATGCTTCTAATACTTGGTCGGTATAATCTTTTTCTACTTCAAAAAAAGAAAAGTCGTTAAAGAGGTCTATTCGTCCGATTTTCTTAGAATTGATATCGGCTGAATTACATACCAACCGCAGCAGGGCGCCTTTATTAAGCCCTGCTCTCTCTCCAATGCTGACAAATATTCGTTGCATTTTTCCGGTAGCTTCGCGTTCTGCTATTTTTAAGTCTTTACCGGTAATTCGAGCGTTAAGGTCATAAGCTCTGTCGTAGTATTCGAGCAGATGATTAACTTCTGCGGAAATAAATTTTTTAATAAGTTCTTCCCTGTCAATTCCTTCAAACATATTATTGATTACCGTCATATATTCGGCAATATCGTCTTCTTTTACGTCTATGTTTTTTATTTTTTCCACTAAAGCGTACAGTTGTCTGCGGCAAATTTCTTTTCCCGAAGGAACTTTTTCATACTCAAAATTTACTTTGGCTACTTTCTCTATAGCTTTTATTTTTTTGAGTTCCAATGGAGTAATGATAGATATGGCTTCTCCTGTTTTGCCGGCTCTCCCGGTCCGTCCGCTGCGGTGGGTATAGTTTTCTATATCTTCCGGAATTTTATAGTTAATTACGTGTGTTATGTCGTTAATATCAATACCTCTCGCAGCTACATCCGTTGCCACCAAAATTTGCAAGGTTTTTTCCCGGAATTTTTTCATTACGCTGTCGCGTTGAGCTTGAGAGAGGTCTCCGTGCAAGGGTTCCGCATTGTATCCGTCTTGTAAAAGGCGGTCGGCTATTTGTTGAGTTTCTCTTTTGGTTTTGCAGAAAATAAGTCCGTAAATGTTGGGATGATAATCCAATATTCTTTTTAATGCATAATAACGGTCTTTGTCGCGAACTACATAATATACGTGTCTGACATTTTCGGAGGCTTTATTTTTTTGTCCGACGGAAATTTCTTTGGGGTTGTGCATGTAATTGCGGGCAATTTTTTCCACTTCAGGCGGCATGGTTGCCGAAAAAAGCCAAACCCGTTTGGTGTCGGGAGTAGTTTCTAAAATGGTATCAATGTCTTCTTTAAAGCCCATATTGAGCATTTCGTCAGCTTCATCGAGTACAACTATTTGAACTCTGCCGAGTTTTACCAGTCCTCGATTGAGCATGTCTATCAATCTTCCGGGGGTTGCCACTACTATTTGAGCTCCGCTTCTTACTTCCCGTGCTTGTTTGTCAATGCTTGCTCCTCCGTATATGGTGGCAATTTTCGCATTTTTAATATACTTACTGAAATTCTTTAAGTCGTTTGAAATTTGTATGCAAAGTTCTCTTGTCGGTGCAATTACCAGAGCTTGAACAAAGTTTTGATCAAAATCGGTCATTTCTATCAACGGCAAACCGAATGCAGCCGTTTTTCCCGTTCCTGTTTGAGCCAAACCGACTAAATCGGAAGTTTCTTTTAATAATACAGGATAAGCATTTTCCTGAATGGGTGTAGGAGTTTCAAATCCTAAATCTTCTACTGCTTTAATGATTTCTTCTCGAAATCCGTAATCTTTAAAATTCATATATGATATTTAATTAAATGATTTGCAAAGGTAAGGTTTATTTTGCCTGTCCGGGAATAATCGATACGGTTATGACAATGTCTTCTTTCGGCCAATCGGATTTGTCGGTGGGAACTCCGGCTATTTTTTCCACTACATCCATTCCTTCTATTACTTCTCCAAAAACCGTATGTTGATAATCCAAATGAGCTGCACCACCTATTGTTTGGTATATTTTTTGGGCTTGTGGAGTAAAATGAATTTGATTTTTTTGTTCAATCTTTGATAATTCTTTTTCGGAAAAAGTGGTGCCGTGAACAATATAAAATTCATAAGGTGATGAACGTTTTTCCGGATTATCAATATATTGACGCGCCATTGCTACCGCTCCTTTTTTATGGAATCGATACGGCTTAAATTCCGGAGGAATGGTATATTTTCCGATTTCCCGTTGTTTTATTTTGGTATATATATCGTCATTGCTTCCTCCTTGTATTACGAAACCTTTTACTACTCTGTCAAAATAAGTTCCGTTAAAATATCCTTTTTCGGCAAGCATTAGAAAATTTGCCGTATGTAAAGGTGTGTCATCGTATAATTGAACTATAATATCTCCGAACTTGGTGCTAATTTTAACTTTTCGCTCGGAATGTTTATGAAAATAATCGGTTAAAACACTATCTGCATTTTGATTGGATATTTTAAACGTTTTTTGAATAGTGTTTTTTTCGGGTGAAGACGGTTGTTCAATTGTAATTTCCTTGCTTTTTTTTGCAGGCAAAGGTTTGTTCCCGGCAGATTTTTGCCAACATGCCGTAAAAACAGAAAAGAAAATCAATGTAAAAATTACGATTTGGTTTCTTTCCATGTTTTATAGTCTATTTTCAATTCTTTTTGAAATTTAGGAGGATGAGAAAGAGGTTCGCAGGGTTTGAGTGTTTTATGGCACTGTTCGGGCAACTGTTGGTAGAGCTTGGTGCCTTCCGTTTTCCAGCGAATCATTTCGTCAGATACATCTTTAATAATTTTTGCAGGATTACCCACCGCCAGTTTTCTTTCGGGTATTTTAGTATTTGCCGGAACAAAAGCCAGAGCCCCTATAATGGATTCTTTGCCGATTTCCACATCATCCATAATTACGGCTCCCATTCCAATTAAGCAATTTTCGCGAAGAATACCTCCGTGAATAATCGCTCCGTGTCCTACATGAGCAGAAGGTTCTAAAATCACATCTTTACCGGGAAACATGTGTATTACACAGTTTTCTTGAACATTACATCCGTCGTTAATAATAATTTTTCCCCAATCGCCGCGAAGCACTGCTCCCGGTCCTATATATACATCTTTTCCTATAATTACATTTCCGATAACAGTTGCCAGCGGGTGTATAAAAGCCGACGGATGAACAACCGGTTTTATTCCTTGAAATTCGTATATATGCTTATTTTTCATTATGATTGGTTTTCGGTTTGCAAAGAAAGTTTTTCCCATTCTTCCATCAGAGAATCCAGCCGGTTTTTAATTTCTTCATATTCGGCAATAAGCTGCATGTTTCCGGGATTTTCATATATTTCTTCTTCTTTTTGTTGCAATTGTTCTTCCGTTTTTTCGATTTTATTTTCTATTTTTTGAATTTTTTGCAGCAACTTTTTCCGCTCTTTTTGAATTTCATAACCGGATTTGGGTTTTGCAATGCCGTTACGAGAAAGATTTGTTTTTTTATCAGGCTTTTGAGGTTGATTAAACTCGTTGTTTTCTTGTCGCTTATAGGTGAGATATTCGGAAAATTCATAATGATAGTCAGCTATTCGTTGCTGTTTTACTTCCCAAACACGTTGTGTAAGTCCTGATAAAAATTCACGGTCGTGAGAAACAATAATAAGTGTTCCGTCATATTTGCCGAGTGCTTCTTTTAGCACTTGTTTACCAGGTATATCCAAATGATTGGTAGGTTCATCGAGAATAAGCGTATTGCAGGGTTCGAGTAACAGTTTACAAAGTGCCAACCGGGTTCGCTCACCGCCTGATAATACACCCACTTGTTTATCCACATCGTCTCCCGAAAAAAGAAAAGAACCTAATACTTGTCTCAAGTCCACTCCCGACTTGTTTTCAAGTGTTTCCATTGTTTCCAACACCGTAAGTTTATCATTGAGCTTGTCGGCACTGTCTTGAGCAAAATACCCCACTTGAACATTGTGTCCCCATTTAATAATTCCTTCCGAAGGGATTTGGTTAATAATAGCTTTAATAAAAGTGGTTTTACCTGCTCCGTTTTTACCCGTTAATGCTATTTTTTCGCCTCGGGCAATTTGTAGAGACACATTTTTAAGTATGTAGTTCTCATTATATTTTACGGAAAGTCCGATGCATTTTAACACATCTTTTCCCGATGGAGACGGTTGAGGAAATCGCAAGTGAATAGACTCATAATCAAATTCTTCTATTTCAATTATCTCAGTCTTTTCAAGTTTTTTTATGAGCGATTGAGCAAAAGAGGCTTTGGTATTTTTGGCTCTAAATTTATTGATAAGTTCTTTGGTTCGTTTAATTTCCTTTTCCTGGTCTTTTTTAGCTTGTTTTAATCGTTCTATTTCTTCTTTTCTTTTTTCTAAATATTTGGAATAATTACATTTATAGTCATATATCTTGGAAAAGGCAATTTCTATGGTTCGATTGGTAATATTGTCTATAAACTGTTTATCATGTGAAGTTAATATTACGGCACCTTTAAAGTCTTTCAAAAAGTTTTCAAGCCATATAATTGATTCAATATCAAGATGGTTTGTAGGTTCATCGAGTAAAAGCACATGAGGAGAAGCAAGTATTAAAGCGGCTAATTTGGCTCGCATTTTCCATCCGCCGCTAAAAGTATTTACAGGTTTAGAAAAATCGTTTTTCTCAAATCCTAATCCCAATAATACTTTTTCCACTTCTCCTTGGTCAAAATCGGCAGATAATTTATTGGCAGTTTCGTGTAAATCGTAAAGTTTTTGGCTATAGTCTACCAACAAATCATTGTCCGTAACGGTTTCCAGTTGCTTTTCAATTTGTTGAATTTTTTCATGTATTTCGTTAAGTTGTTTGTTGGTTGTGTTAGAAACAAAACGGACAAGCGGCGTAGAAGAATCTACTTTGAGATATTGAGGAAGATAGGCAATTTTAATATCTTTTTTTGATATTACATTACCTTCATAATCCGTAAATTCTCCGGCTAATATTTTAAGCAAAGTGGATTTTCCTGCGCCATTTTTACCTGTAAGACCTATTTTATCGTGTTCTTGAACAAGGAAAGATATATTGTCGAAAAGGCAGCGGTCGCTAAAATACAAAGTCAGGTTGGAAACGGAAATCATATCATACTATTACTCTTTATCTTTCATAGTTTTTCGGGTAAGTTCGATACAGGCTTCAGAAAAATCGGATTCCATTTTAACTATCTTATCGTCAGGTTTATGAAATTTTTCTTTATGAATGGACGTAATAATTTTATTGACAAAACAATCGCAATATATTGCCGTGTCAATAGGCGGATGTACCGTTAAGTTAAAATTTTTGACACATCCGTCATATAACTTTTTGGTGTCTTCCGAAGACCAACCGAAAAGTTCAGATTTTTTAGCTGAATCTTCTGATTCCGAACCTAAATTACATGCTGAAAATAAAATTACCGCCCCTCCTATTATGACAAGATTTTTCATAAAGACTATTTTTGTGCAAAAATAACAAATATAACTATGCACTTAAATTTACTAATTATCAATGGTCCTAACTTAAATTTAATAGGAAAAAGGGAAAAAGAGATTTACGGTGATATTTCTTTTGAGGATTTTTTGGAACGGTTACGCTTAGATTATGCCGATAATTGTAAAATTGCTTATTTTCAATCAAATATAGAAGGTGAACTTGTTGAGGCACTCCAAAAAAGCGAAGGAGTGTATGACGGAATTATCATCAATGCAGGCGGTTATACTCACACGTCGGTAGCTATTACGGATGCTATTGCGGCAATATCCGTACCTGTAGCAGAAGTGCATATTTCCAATATTTTTAACCGGGAAGAATTTCGTCAAATTTCTTTAATATCCAAAAATTGCGTAGGAACTGTTTCCGGGTTCGGTTTATTGTCTTATGTATTGGCTATAGAATACTTTTTGAAAAAGCACTTGGAAAAATAAAAAAAGCCGCCTTATCCGGCGGCTTTTATGTTAATCTGTTTTTTTCGGAAATTTTCTATTCTTCGGAAGTAGTGTTTTCGTCGGAAGCCGGTTTGCTGCCTAAATCTTCAAAATTAATGTCCGTAAATTTTGATTCGATGCTTTCAGCACTTTCCGTTTCGGTTTGTTGCTGTAATTCTGCTATTTTCTTAATGGTATCTACCAAAGCGTCGCAGAATTTTCCGAAATCTTCTTTGTAAAGAAAGATTTTGTGTTTTTGATAATGGAAAGTTCCGTCTTCATTGTAACGGCGTTTACTTTCGGTAATCGTTAAATAATAATCATTGCCTCTTGTACTCCTTACATCGAAGAAGTAAGTTCTTTTTCCGGCACGAATTACGTTTGCGTAGATTTCGTCTCTGTCTTTGTTTTCTTGTCCTTCCATACTTTCTAACATTAAAGTTTAAAACTCTTTACAAAAATAATATTATTTTGATATATGCAATTTTTTTTGAAAAAAATTGATTGAATTATTTTCGAGGTTGAAAAACATCTACCGGAACATCAAGTTTGTCAAAAACATAATGCTGTACTACCACAAACAGCGAATCGTCAGTTAATCCGTACATTCTATCTACATCATATTTAATAGGTTGTCCGTTGTAATCCACTGCTCCCGGTTTCATGGGTTTGTTATATAAAGCAATGGAGCGTTCTTTTCCTTCGCGGGTAATAACAGTGTATTTCAAAATAGGTTTATCCACCTTAATAAGAGAATCTTGATAGCTTTTCGGTTTTGATTCTTCAAAATTTTCGTAATGAATAGACCGATAGTTGTTGATGTATTGATAAACCGTAATCGTGTCAAAAGAAGAAAAAGGAACATTTTGATAATCTAACAGCTGCACGGTTCCGTCGTTGTTATGAACAATGGTAAACGATTTTTCGGGTTCTTCATATCGTTCCACTATAATTTTTTCTATTTCCCGGGGTTTGTAGGTAAACACTTCTTTTCGTCGCCAAGCATTTTCGTCTGTAAAATACCGGGCAGAAGGAAATCCTCTAAACCCTTCGATATGTGTTACAAAAGGAACACTTGAGTTTTCAAGAAGCATAAAAGAACCTTGATAATCTTTATCGGGACCTCCGACGTAATAAACTTTATACGGCTCGGTTTCATTGTTAAGATAGATTTCCACTTTGGTAGATTTGGTAGCCAATTGTTTGATAACGGTTTCAAACATAGGTTTGTTTACCGGTTTTTTTACGGTTACTCTTCTGATAGTGGTTAAAAGTAAATTTATGGCATCTTTGCGAGCAAGATATTTGCCGTTTACCTGCCAGTCGCCTTCATTTAATCGTTCGAGTAATACTTGTTTTCCTTCGGTGTCGGCCATAAATATTTTGGTAATAGCGGCAGTGTCTTTTACGGCAAAATCTTTTAATTCTTTTTTTATGGAGCTTTTGGAATCACGCGTAATAAAATAAGCGGCAATGAGAAGAGCAATTAAAATTAACAGAGATATGGCAACTCGTTTATTCATGGCTTTATTGTTTTTTACTGTATTTTTTTCTTCGAATAAAAGTTTTCAGCAATCCGAAAAGAACAATCAGCAATGCAGGCACGCCAAGATTGATGATTTGCCAAAAAATTCTCTCTTTTTCTATTTTGGGTTTATTAAGTAAACGTAATTTAAATTCTTTGTTACGCGCTTCAATCAATCCGCTGTCGTCTGTCAGGTAATTCACGCAATTCAACAAAAAATCTTTATTGGCATAAATTCGGTCGGTATATTTATCGTAGCCCAACGGGTATATTTTTCCGGTTGATGCACTGTATTTGTTTTTAATCATGTCTCCGTCGCCTATCACTATCATGGATGTAGGTATGCTTTCTTCCCGGTATCCGATTTCTTTGTTTTGCGTAATGGATTCGGGAATTCTGTTTTTAAATACAGACGTAAATTTGCCTTCCAAGAGGACAGCAACGGGAATAAAACTTTTGTTGTATTGTTCCTGTTTGGGCGGAATTCTAAGTATATTAAGACTTACTCTTACCGGCGCGCGTAACTTTCGGGAATATTTGGAACTGGTAAGTAATACGGTTTTTTTTATGTTTTTATTCCCTACCGTATCCACGGAGCTGACAAATTCGGTTTTAATGGCATCAAGGTTTCTGGATATAGGATGTTTGATGTTATCGGTCATTATAAGCGGGAAATAATACCATGGAAATAACTTTTGTTGAGGCACATTACCTATATATCCCGTAACTACTGGAATGGGAAGTGCTTGTAAGTCCATTATCAAATCGTTATTTACCCTGCAACCGTATTTAAACAACATGTCTTCCAAATTGGTTTTCAGCGGCATGGCGATAGTGGTAGGAGTGGTTTCCAAACTGTCCATGGAAATTTGCGTTCCGTCAATAAGCCAAATGGCTTTACCGCCCTTCATTAAGAATTGGTCAATAATAAATTTGTCTTTTTCGGAAAAAACGGAATCGGGTTTGGCTACAATAATGGCATTAAATCCGTTTAAGGCTTTGAGTTGCTCGTTAATGGTTACAAATTCTACGGCGTAAAATTCTTTAAGTGCATTATAGAAGTCGGCTACATTTTCTTTAGGCAATTCTCCATGTCCTTGAATAAAAGCAATTTTCGGCTTTATTACTTTGGTTACTTTGCTAATGGAACTTACCAGGTTGTATTCTAATTGTTGGATAGAATTATTTACCATTACGGGAGTTGGGGCGCCCATTTGACTTTTTAAAAGCTGAACGGGTATTTCGCGGTCGCGATAAGAAATAATTGCTCCGGGAAATATAATTTGCTCGCTGATTTTATCGGCTTCTCGAATTTCTATATTGGTATATTGCAAGCCTTTATCCACCAATGATTGATAAACTTCGTTTCGAGTTTGAGCATCGGGACTTTCCGAAGGGTTTATAAATTCATACTCTAAATTACCGTTAGAATAAGCTCGCAATTCATCAAGGGTTTCTTTAGTAGCATCTCTTAAACGTTTAAAATCTGCAGGCAATTCTCCGTCGAGATATACTCTTACATACACTATATCTTCAAGATTAGCGACAATGTTTTTGGAAGCATCGGATAAGGAATAACGTTTCTCGGAAGTTAAATCAAATCGTTTAAATTGATATTGAGCCAGTATATTTAATAAAATAACAATAAATACGCTGATAATCAAAATGGTAATATCGGTTATTTTATTTCGTGCGGGTTTTACCACTTTCTGGAGCTTAAAGATGTTTTAGTAAACAATAAGAACAGATATATCAGTGAGAAAAAATAAACCACATCACGGGTGTCTATTACGCCGCGGCTCATGGAAATATAATGTTCGTTGATGCCGAGTTTTAAGATAATGTCTTCCACCGGTCGAAAAAGAGCCAAGCCGCTAACGGATTCAAATCCCACGTAGCAAAAAAAAGAGAGAAATACACCCAAGATAAAAGAAATTATTTGACTATCGGTTATGGAAGAAGCAAACAATCCTATAGCCACAAATGCACCCGATAAGAACAATAATCCGAAATAAGAACCCCAAGTTCCCCCCATATCAATATTTCCCGGCGGGTTTCCAAGCAAATAAACAGAGAAAAAATATACCAATGTGGGCAGTAACGAGAAAATCACCAAAAGAAATCCGGCAATGAATTTGGAAAACACAATTTGCCAATCGGTTAACGGCTTAGTGAGAAGAAGTTCTATTGTACCCGTTCGTTTTTCTTCCGAAAAACTGCGCATGGTAATAGCCGGAGCTAAAAACATAAACACCCACGGGGCAATGATAAAAAGCGTATCAATATTGGCATACCCGCTGTCGAGGATATTAAAATTGCCGGGAAAAACCCACATGAAAAGCCCTATACTTGTTAAAAACACCAATATAACCAAATACCCGATAAGGGCATTTAAAAAAGCGTTTATTTCTTTAACAAGTAAGCTTAGCATTGCAAGGCTTTTTACGTAGAACAGGCAAAAATAAGAGAATAA
The DNA here is from genome assembly GCA_964560645.1 of uncultured Flavobacteriales bacterium. GTDB lineage: Bacteria > Bacteroidota > Bacteroidia > Flavobacteriales_G > NORP312 > CAZLMS01. Next base: position 13,627 of record CAZLMS010000018.1, read on the forward strand.
TCAATGCTGTTTGAATAAAATTAGACAGGTAATAAATCAATCGGTATTGCTGCCTTGAAAATTGTATTTGAATTTTTTCTTTTTCTAAAATCCCGTTTTTTCAAAAACACCCATTCCAAATAACGCATAATCGTAAATTACAGGGTCTTCCGGATTAAATTGAGCAAGATTTCCGGTAACTTCTTCCACTGCTTTCCAATCATTTTGTTTTCGAGAAAGTAAACCTAATTTTCTTGCCACATTACCGGAATGAACGTCTAAAGGGAGCTTTAAGGCTGACATGGGAATTTGTTTCCAAATGCCAAAATCCACTTGCTTATTGTCTTTTCTTACCATCCATCTTAAAAACATATTAAGCCGCTTACAAGCAGAACCTTTTAAAGGCGAAGACAGATGTTTTTCGGAGCGGGGCAAATGTGCTGTTTGCAAAAAAATTTTTCTAAAATAATCAAGAGATAATTTTATATCATCCGGGTACCGGCTAAACACGGCTTCCAGTCCGCCGAGATTTCGATATATATCCTGCAAAGCGGTTAAGAAAAATTGTAAATCGGGAAATTGAAATGTTCTGTGTTTGAAATTTTCAAATTGACGCAAATCTTCCGGTTCAAAATTTATGACAAACTCATAAGGAGAGTTATCCATAAGTTGCATTAACCGGGCGGCATTTTTAATAATCACGGAACGATTTCCCCAAGCTATGGATGCCGTTAAAAAACCTGCTATTTCAATATCTTCTTTCTTGCTGAAACTATGAGGTATGGAAACGGGGTCGGTTTCGATAAATTCGGGATTGTTGTATAATTGCACTTTGTAATTGAGCAATTCCTCAAGACGGCTTTCTTTCATTGGCAAAAAATTGTTTTGTGCAAAAGTACGTTAATG
>CAZLMS010000019.1:0-14440 GCA_964560645.1 uncultured Flavobacteriales bacterium
TCTCCGGAAATGATAGATTACTTTTCTTATGATAATTGTTTTATTGATTCAATGTATGTACATCCTGAAGTTTTGTATCCGAACCAACCGGACACTAATTATATAAACCTTTATGTAACAGACAACCACGGAAACACCGATTCTTGCTCTACCATGGTTATCAAGCAAAATCCCTATCTTTCCATTCCCGCAGGAGTGTCAAAAGATTTTCTATATGTAACCCCCGTATCCTCTGAATTTACCCTTACTCAAAAATTAGGTCCTGACAGTAACCTTTATGAAGTTTTTTATTATAAGCCCCCCACCTATGACCCTGTTACAAGCCCTCTGCTGTTGTATATTCATGGTAGTGGCGGCAGCGGTTATTCCGGTTATCAATATTTAAAAGATATTGCCGACAGGCAAAATGCGCTTATAGTTGCTCCGACCATGCATGACCCTTGGGCATATAATAAAGAAAAGTTCTTTTGGCAAAGTGATTTCTATGACACCTTATGTAATAAGTATTTATCTTTTAAAACAATAAGAATAAACTATTTTATCAAGCAGCTGTATGAACATGTCCTGACGCGGGAACACAGAGACAGCATTCCGGTATATTTAACAGGGTTTTCTCAAGGGGCGCAATTTGTAAATCGATATCTAATCACAAAGCAGTATATAAACCAAGACATTCCCGTGGTTTCCGCTCTTTCCGTAAGTCCCTATATGTATACGTATATGACCGACAGCATTGAAGGATATTCTATGGATTGGAAACCTTATATGTGTGGATTAAATGGAAAAGAAGAAATTTTTAATCCTCAAAATGAGTGCTTAACAGAACAGGTAGATGTTAAAACCCTTTTTTGTAATGGTCGAATTGCGCAATTTTATGAAGAAAACTACTCCATTTTAGTCGGAACTGCAGATACCATCATCACCAATAACTTTTTCTGTTCCTATTTAGACTCTACCCATCGATTTTCTCGAGCAAAGCATTACTATAATTTCTCACAAAATCATGCACAAAACATAGGAGCAGTATTCAATTGGTTGTTTGACTCCGTGCCGGATGTGGGGCATACTCAATACGATATGTATAATACGAAAAGCAATTTAACCGATACATTCACCATAGCTGAAAAACTGCTCTTTATGCGTCCATACAATGCTTTTCCGAAAAGATATCCCGAGGCATCTTTCTCCTTCGACAAAGATTCTGCTTCTGCCCTTCTTGATACAGTTTATTTTACACCTTCTACCCCCGATTATGATACCTATTGGTGGGATTTTGGCGACAATTCTTTCTCTTCTCAACCGGCTCCTTCTCATGTTTATACTTCAGAGGGTTTATATACCGTAAAACTATATGTAACCAATAAAGGGTGTACGGATTCTTTAATAAAAGAACAAGCTATTACCGTTACTTCTCCTCCTCTGTCTATTCAAAACCAAACTCCTTATTACATTTTAAATTTTCAAAATCCTATTGAAGAAATTCTCTCTATTAACTACCATGTTAGCCAACCGGTTTATATAGAACTTTCCAATTTATTAGGTCAAGTAATATGGATATCCGGGCAGATTCAAGGAAAAGGAAACATTGTCCTGAAAAACCTTTCCTCTCCGGTATTATTGCTTTCTCTCAAAAAAACATCCGGACAAATACTCCACACCTACAAAGTCATAAACATCTTATCCCAATAACATTTTATTTCTAAATTTGCCAAAAAACCAAAAATGAATAATACTCAAAGATACATTTCGGAAAACAAAGACCGTTTTATTGATGAACTCATAGAATTATTGAAAATTCCTTCGATTAGTGCCGACTCCAAGTACAAAGAAGATGTAAGACGAACCGCCGAAGAAGTAAAAAAACGGCTTTTGGAAGCCGGCGCAGACAATGCAGAAATATGTGAAACAAAAGGTCATCCGATTGTTTATGCGGAAAAAATCATAGATGACAACTTGCCTACCGTTCTGGTTTACGGGCATTATGATGTGCAACCCCCCGACCCTCTTGAATTATGGGATTCTCCTCCCTTTGAACCGGTAATCAAAAAAACCGAAATTCACCCCGAAGGGGCTATTTTTGCCCGCGGCGCCTGCGACGACAAAGGACAAATGTACATGCATGTAAAGGCTTTTGAATCTATGGTAAAAAGCCAAGAATTGCCTTGCAACGTAAAATTTATGATTGAAGGCGAAGAAGAAGTCGGTTCTGATAATTTAGGAACTTTCGTACAACAAAACAAAGAAAAACTCAAAGCCGATGTTATTCTGATTTCAGACACCTCCATTATAAACAATGAAACCCCTTCTATTACAGTAGGTTTGAGAGGATTGAGCTATGTTGAAGTAGAAGTTACCGGACCAAACCGGGACTTACACTCAGGCGTTTACGGCGGGGCAGTAGGAAATCCTATCAACGAGCTTTGCAAAATGATTGCCTCTCTCAAAGATGACAACAATCATATTACCATCCCCGGCTTCTATGATGATGTCAAAGAATTTTCTCCCGAAGAGAGAGCAAAAATGGGAGAAGCTCCTTTTGACGAAGAAGCCTATAAAAAAGACTTGGATGTAAACGCTCTTTGCCATGAAAAAGGTTATACCCCTATGGAAGGCGCATCTATTCGTCCCACACTGGATGTAAACGGTATTTGGGGCGGCTATACCGGCGAAGGTGCTAAAACGGTTCTGCCTTCTAAAGCATACGCCAAAATATCCATGAGATTAGTACCTAATCAACAATCCGAAAAGATAACCAATCTGTTTAAATCGCATTTTGAATCTATTGCGCCCGATTGTGTAAAAGTGAAGGTAAAACCCCACCATGGAGGCGAACCCGTTGAAATTTCCACCGAATCTAAAGGATACAAAGCCGCGGAAAAAGCTATGGAAACCACTTTCGGCAAAAAACCAATCCCCGTTTACGGCGGCGGGAGCATTCCTATTGTAGCCTTGTTTAAAAAAGAATTGGGTTTAGATTCCATTTTAATGGGTTTTGGATTGGATTCGGATGACATTCATTCTCCCAATGAACATTTCGGGATTTTTAATTACATTAAAGGTATTGAAACTATTCCGTATTTTTACAAGTATTTCGCCCAATAATGCATTTCACGAAGTTTTCCAAATACCATCTGATTATCATTTTATGGATATTCATTTCTTCTTGCGGACTGGTGTATGAAGACGTGAAAATTCAAAAAGTTTCTAATGTCCAAATTAGAAATTTTTCTTCAAGCGGCATGGATATCATAATGGAAGCCGATATATACAATCCCAATAATTATGACATTACTTTGGTAGAAACCGACGTAGATGTATATTTAAACGGAAACAAATACGGAAAAGCCAAAGTAAAAGAAAACATAAAACTTCCCAAACAATCTGCTTCCACCCATACATTTAAGATTAATGCTTCGTACGAAAACATTGCTGCCGGCGGATTAAACGGAATGTTAAACCTGTTTATGTCTAAACATCAAAAGCTAAAACTCGACGGAAAAGTAAAAGCCCGCGTGTTTGTGATAACCAAATCGTTTCCTTTTACATTAGAACAAAACGTAACCATAAGTCGGTAATTGGCACAAGGTTTGTATTCCCTCACAAAGCCTAAAATCTTATTTTATGAAACGATTGTTTTTTTTACTCCTTTGCACCTTTTTCAATTTTGCATTTGTTTCCGATAATAAAGATATTGTTCATCAAACCCTTCCCTTTCAACGAGGCGAATTATTAAAATATCGCGTTCATTACGGATATTTCGATGCCGGCATAGCTCAAATAGAAGTAAAAAAAGAAAAAATAACCTCCGACGGAAAAAACGTAATGCACATTGTCGGCACCGGTATTAGCGTTGGGGCTTTCGATTGGTTTTTTAAAGTTCGCGACCGCTATGAAACATATATAGATGCCAATACCATGCAACCCCTCAAATTTATCAGGCGGGTATACGAAGGCGGTTATACCATTAACCAAGACTATATTTTTTATCCCGACGAGCAAAAAGTAAAAACCGAAAAAAACGAAGAATATGAAATTCCCGAAGGGACTCAAGACATGCTCTCTGCCTTTTATTATGCCCGTACACTAAACTTCGACACCGCAAAACCCGGCGATGTATTTACCATTATGTCTTTTGTAGATGAAGAGGTTTATCCGCTAAGCATTCGGTTTCTGGGACGCGAAAACAAAAAAGTACACGGAAAAACATATAAATGTTTAAAGTTTTGTCCGGTAGTTCAAAAAGGTCGGATTTTTAAACACGAAGAAGATATGCTCGTATGGGTGACCGACGATAAAAATAAAATTCCCGTATTAGCCCAAGCTAAAATATTGGTAGGCTCCATAAAAATGGAACTTGACAGTTATAGCGGATTATCTCATCCTGTGGCAATAGTGGAAGAATAATGGAATCTTTGCTCTTTTTTGAACAAATTATAAATTTTTATTCGCTGTTTAAAATCTCATAAAGCCGCTTTCGTTAAAAACTTTGTTAATAACCGTAAATTTCCACGAGTTGTTTGTAATTTATTAACTGTTTGTTTTGTAAAATAAAATTTCGTATTCGGGGAAAATATGCTCAAAACACTGTTTACATTTAAGAAAAAGGTTAGCGAAGAAAAAATCACCAACACCTTTGTAAACTCCGTTTTGTTAATGTGTGAAGAAGGATTTCCGGAAGTAGTAAAAATTGTAAACGAAGACCCCGATTTTGTAGAACCGCCCCAAATAAAAGAAGAGAATATCCACACTTTTGTTTTATTAGTGGTTGCAGCCAATTTAAAACTCATTTCCAAGCACTTGCCTGCTTATCAAGACATGAGGGTAATGACCATGGCCTATAAAAAATTTGCATTTGCTTTGGGGTATGATTTAAAATCTTTTAAATCTAAAATCGGGGAAATTCAATTTTTTTGCGAACGGAAAAACCACCCGTCCAAAAATGTGTTGTATGCTCTTTCCAAGGGTTTTTTCTACAAATACAACCTCAACCAATACCAGCAATCATACTTTAAACAAAAAGAAGTGCCCAATCCCATGTTTTTAAAAAGATTGAATACGGTTATGGAAAATTTCTTGTGGGATTGGGAAGCCACGCTCAACAAAGTAAATTTGGTGGAATAAATATCTTCCGAAGTCTTTTCTCGCCCCAAAACATAAAAAACTTCGCTCTTAACGTTTCGTTTTTTAAACATTCCCGCATGCTTCAACTTTATTATTAACTTTGTTAGTTCAAATTTTACAGGATGGGATGTGCTACTTGTGATAACGGGCGCGGATGTGCCACTGTACCGGCAGGATGTAAAGGAAACGGAGGATGTGCTTCCGGCGGATGCAATAAAATGAACACCTTTGATTGGCTAGCCGGAGTTTTGCCTCCTTCTAAGGTTGATGCTTTTCCGTTTGCCGAAGTTCGATTTAAAAATACGCGAAAAGAATTTTTTAAAATCCCTGATAATTTACCGTATTTACACATTGGTGATGTAGTTGCCGTGGAGTCTTCGGCAGGACACGACATAGGAGTGGTTTCGCTAGTCGGTGAAAGTGTAAGGCTGCAAATGAAACGAAAAGGGGTTTCTTTCAATTCCAAAGATATTAAACGTATTTTTCGTAAAGCTCATCAAAAAGATATAGACAAGTGGCAGCAAGCCATGCAAAGAGAAGAACCAACATTATTTGAAACCCGAAAAATTATCAAAGATTTAGGGTTAAACATGAAGCTGAGTGATGTTGAATTTCAAGGAGATAATACTAAAGCCACTTTTTATTATATTGCTGATAACAGGGTGGACTTCAGGGAATTGATACGAATTTTGGCAGACAAATTCAAAATTCGGGTGGAAATGCGACAAATAGGTGTTCGGCAAGAAGCGGGAAGGGTTGGCGGTATTGGCTCTTGTGGAAGAGAGTTGTGTTGCTCAACTTTTTTGACTGATTTCCGTTCGGTATCAACTTCTGCAGCTCGCTATCAACAACTCTCGCTTAATCCCGTAAAACTCGCCGGACAATGCGGAAAACTCAAATGCTGCTTAAATTACGAGCTTGATGTATATGTAGAAGCCCTTCAAGACTTTCCGCCCGAAAATGTAAAATTAAAAACTCAACGAGGAGAAGCTTCCCAACAAAAAATAGATGTGTTTAAACGGGTTATTTGGTATTCCTACGACCAGGAACCGTATAAATTTTACGAAATCCCGTTAGAGCGAGCAAAAGAAATCATAGAAATGAACAAAAGCGGAAAAGAGCCGGAAGACTTAATAGATTTTAATACCATTGAAATTCCCGAAGAACCTGATTTTGATAGTGTGGTAGGACAAGATGATATCGACCGGTTCGATAAAAAAATGCGCTCTTCTAATAAAAAGAAGAAAAAACGTTCCGGAAACAAACGAAGAAACAAGAAAAAACAATGATTAAAAATCTGACGGGTGTTTTTTTATTGATACTTCTCTTTTCTTCTTGCAAAAACGATGTAGTGATACAAGATTTTTGTTCTGTTCCCAATCACCAATGGCATTTAGACTCCTCATGCTTTATTCAAAAGAAAATTTCCGATATTGACGGAACCGTTGATTTTTACATCAACATAAGACACGCTAATACATACAAATACAGCAACTTGATTGTGTTTTTAAAAACCGTGGCTCCCTCACGAAAAATAACCGTAGATACCATAAATTGTATTATTGCCGACGACCGCGGAAAATGGCTCGGCAGCGGATTTGGAGACATTATTGAAGACAAAGTGCTTTTTAAAAGAAACGTTTCTCTTCCGGACTCCGGAATTTATTTGTTTGAAATCAGTCACGGAATGCGCGACACCGTTCTTCAAGACATCATAGACATCGGCATTACTATAGAAAAACACGACAACTAACCTCCTTTTTGTCAATGTTTTTTATACTTTTGTCAAAGTCTACCCGTTGTGCGAAAAAATATCCGGCATATTAGTATTACTTGCTTATTAGGATTTGCGGCAATCACTGTTGGTTACTGCCAAAATACCCAATCGGAAAAAAACAATTTTAACCTTGATAAAATCGTTGAACTTATAGACAGTGCTAAAACGCTTCAATACACTGATTTAAACAATGCGGTTTCGGTTATTGAAAAAGCGGAAAAAATTATTCAAAAAAACCCGGTAGACTCTATTGTCGGATATTTATATTTTCGAAAAGCATCGATATATTACTTTTTGGGATACATAGATTCTTCCATTGTGCTACTCAAAGAGGCTATTCGTTTTTATCAAAAAAGCCCTCGTCCGAATCTCGAAAAAATAGCTGATGCATATACCAATTTAGGAATCTACTATAACGATATTGCTTACTATGATTCTGCATATTACGCTTTTCAAAAAGCAGCATCTCTTTATGAAAAAGTCCATATTCCTCAATACGTAGCAGATTCATGGAACAACATCGGCACGCTCTTTCTTTATTGGGGCAAAACCGATTCGGCTATTTTCTACTTCAAAAAAGCCTTGCAATTCTATAACAAAAAACCTCAATATCAAGAATATAAAACTGACGTGCTTACCAACTTAAGTAATGTGTACAGTATTTTAGGAAGAAATGATATTGCCATTAAACTGCTGCTTCGTTCCATTAAAACCTATGATTCTTTACATCTGGAAAATAAACTGGCCGTTACCCGGGTAATTTTAGCAAATATTTATGAAAAAGAACGTTTGCTTAAAGAAGCGATTCCATTATATCGAAAAACCATTACCTATTACAATCAGCAGAATTTTAAAGAATATGCTGCCAAATATCTCGTCAATATCGGTAATATTTATTCTTATTCCCATCAACTTGATTCCGCTTTGTATTATTACAACAAAGCTGAAAATTTTTATTCCGACAAAAACAATGAACACGAACTGTCTTATGTATACATTAACAAAGGCGTGGCTTTAATGAATCACAATAAAAATAACGAAGCCTATGATTTTCTTAAAAAAGCCTTGGAAATACGTCGAAAAAATGTAAGTGCCAATGAAATTGTTCCGGCTCTTATTTCTTTTGCCGACGTAAATATCCGACTTTCCAACTATCAACAAGCAAAAGAGTTACTACAAGAAGCCTTGGAATATCTCAAATCCAGCCAAAATTTAGAGCAAGAAACCGAAATATATCAGAAACTTGCCGGAATAGAAACCTCTTTGAAAAACTATAAATCTGCAGCTGATTTTTTTAATAAAGCCCTCACTCTCAAGGACAGTTTAAACAATTCCGAAAAACAAAAAATCATTCAAAATTTAAAAATTGCTTACGAAACCGAAAAAAAAGAACTGGAAAATAAACAATTGAAAGAAGAAAAAGAAAAAGCTTTGCTCGAAGCCGAATTAAATGCCCGTCTCTTAAAATCCGAGTCCGCTAAAAACCGCTTGTTTTTAAGTATTATTATCTTGCTGGTTGCCGCGGCAGGTATTACATCTTGGTTTATTGTTCAATTGAGAAAAAGAAATAAGATTATTACTCAGCAAAAACAATTGGTAGAAAAACAAAAAGAAGAAGTAGAAGAACAAAAGCAAATCATAGAACGCAAAAACGAAGAAATACTCGACAGTATCAATTACGCTAAATACCTGCAAAATGCCATATTGCCTTCATTAAGCGAGTTTGACAAACATTTGGAAAATTACTTTCTGTTATTTCAACCCAAAGATATTGTATCGGGCGACTTCTATTGGTTGGAAACTTTAAACGAACATATTTATTTCGCCGCCGCAGACTGCACCGGACACGGTGTTCCCGGTGCAATGGTAAGTTTTGTTTGCAGCAGCGCTTTAACCAAAGCTTTAACCGAAGACCAAAAAACCGAAACCGGACCGCTGCTCGACAGAACCAGAGAATTGGTTATTCAGCGATTTTCCAAAAGCAGCGAACAGGTAAAAGACGGAATGGACATTTCGCTTTGCCGGCTACAAAAAGATACACGCTTATTGCAATGGAGCGGAGCAAACAACGGCTTGTGGATTATCTCCAAACACGACAACCTGCAAACCGAATCGGCATATAAAACGCTTAAACTCCCCGAACACGATTATTATTTGCACGAAATTGCTCCCGACAAGCAACCCATAGGTTTGTTTTCTCATGCGCAACCGTTTACCTCTCACAACATCCACCTTCGGGAAGGAGAGTGTATTTATATTTTTACCGACGGTTTTCAAGACCAATTCGGCGGACCGAAAGGCAAGAAATTCAAACCGAAAAACATTAAAAAACTGCTGTTGGCAAATCAAGAAAAATCTATGGAAGCGCAATATCATGTCCTGCTCGAAAAATTTGAGCACTGGAAAGGCAACGGTGAACAAACCGATGATGTTACGGTTTTAGGTGTGCGGGTTTAATTTCGGTTGCGGCAACAAGTAAAATAAGGCATATAAAAAAGCAAAAAAAGTAACTCCTGCTTGAGTTTCCAAAGTATCTTCGGTAATAAAAGACAAAAGAGCTATGCCGTAAAAAATCAAAAACATTAAATTTCGGTTACGATAAAAAGGAAAAGCCAATAAAATCAACGTTATCATTCCGCCGATAAAACCAAAAGTTACAAAAAAGGTAATAAATTGATTATGCGCTCTTTTTTGGTCTTCAGGAAGCAGGTTCAAATTGTTCTTTGCATATTGTGTTTTGTAGGCATCTGCCACATCGCCCGTGCCTGTTCCCCACCAAAAATGGTTTTGAATAATTGCAAAAGCTGTTTTCCAGTAAAGCCATCTTCTCACCGAAGAACTTTTTCCTACATAGCCTTTGTTTTTAAAAGTGTGCCATTCCCACAAGGTTACATACAATCTTTTTAACAAAAACCCGTCCTTAAATTTGTAATTTGTTACCCCGTTTTCAACGGCTTCTATATCTTCGGCCGTTAAACGGGTTAAACCCAAAGAATCTTTCGGCAATCCTTTGGATGTCATGTATCGAATTAGCGTATAATAGATGTATTGTCCTTTCCGGTCTTTGCCTTCTAACGGTATTGTGCTCATTTTTGACCAGTTTGCCAACAATTCTTCTTTGCAAATCAATGCGTGTACGCTATGTCCGTTTTCTGTTTCCCAATAGTTTTCTATTTTTTCATAGAGTCTTCCGTTAATTGTTTGCTCAGGTAATTGTGCAAAATATTGCTCCGAAAGAATAAAGTTGTCTCGATAATATTTTTCCGCTTGCCGAATACCGATAAACATCATTATCAACAACAAAACATTTATCGCAATCAGCAACTTTCTTGATTTTTTTATTGCTGCTCTTTCCAAAAAAAACACAAGGATTAACATTAAAATAATCAGTCCGTTTAAAGATTGCAGCATCACCAAATATCCGACCAACCAGATTATGATAATATACACCGCAAATTGATATTGTACTCGAAATTCTGTTTTGTATAACCATAAAAAAGCTATGCCGCAATTAATCATTAAACTCAACCGTATATGTGAAATAAAAGGGGAAAGTTTTCTTAAATCGCTGTATTCCGATAAGTTAAAATGATAATTTATTACTCCTGTTATCGTTGCCAATACTACCGCCGCCACCCATATAAATGAAACTTTTTTTATTTTCTCGGGGATGATATTTTCTTTACTGAAAACAAGCAGCGGGATAATCAATAACGGAAGTTTGATGCGTAAATCATGAAAAGCATACTGAAAATTTTCGGTATTGATAAGCCATAAGACATGTATGAAATATAAAACAGGTAAAGCTAAAAAGTGAACATGAATCAACTTTTTGAAGTTGTATTGAGAAAAGTTTAAAATAAAATCCAGCAACAACAATCCTTGTCCTATGCTCATTAAAGTATTTGAAAGCGGAAGTCCGGCTGCCGTAACAATAAGCCCCCGGTAAAACAAGTTTTTCTTTACAAAATCAAGTTGCAAAACGGTTATTTTTTATCCTCTGTATGCTTTGCCGGATATTTACCTGTAAGAATATTATGATACATAACCGAATCATTAAGAATTTCCAATGATTGTTTTATGTCGGGGTCGTTGGTAAGCGCATGTCGTATTCTTCCTTTTTGGTAATAATATCTGGAAACAATTTCATTTTCCAACACTTCTTGCACTTCTTTACGGTAGCGGTAAATATCTTGCCTTTTCAACGAATCTATTTTTGTTTTTATTGCCTCAATATCTTTTTCCAATCCTTCAAATTCTTCGAGTTCCAGCACTTTCTCCAAATCTTTAATTACCCGTTCGCTTTCAATTTCATATTCCAAAGAATCACCGGAATATACGAAATCTACAAACTGCTCGTATTCTTCGTTGGTAAGATGAAATTCTTCCGGAGCAGGAATGGAATCATGCTCTAAACGGTATTTTGTAGCAAAATCAAAAATTTTGTAATTACTCATCAAAACAAGAAGAATTTCGTGGCTTTCCTCGGGTGTAACTTCAATATCGGGAGTAATACCTTCTCCGTCGCGAACTTCTCTGCCGTTTTTAGTGTAAAACACTTGAATAAGAGAATCCGGAATTTCGGTAGCTCTTCCTGATTCGTCTTTGTGGGAATAATCCAGTTTTTGAATGCATCTTCCGCTCGGGGTGTAATATTTAGCCACAGTGATTTTCAGCTGTGCATTGTAAGAAAGCGGGATGGTTTGCTGAACCAATCCTTTTCCGTATGATTTTCTGCCAACCAGTACTCCTCTGTCCAAATCTTGCATGGTTCCCGAAACAATTTCCGATGCCGATGCCGAGTTTTCGTTAATAAGCACTACCAAAGGTATTTCCGTATCCAAGGGAGTGTTTTTGGTATAATATATTTTGTCCCATTGAGATTGTTTACCTTTTGTTCTTACCACTTCTTGCCCTTTTTCCACGAAAATGTTTACAATTTCTATGGCTTGATTGAGTAATCCTCCTCCGTTATCGCGCAAATCGAACACGATTTTTTTTATCCCTTCTTCTTTCATTTTTCTGAAAGCATCTTTTACTTGGTCGGCGGCAGTCTCGGTAAACGAAGTAAGTTTCACATATCCGGTTTCCTCGTCTATCTTGCCAAAATAAGGCACGTCATCTATTTTGATTTTTTCTCTGGTTAAAGTAAATTCTTTTATTTCCTCTCCTCTTTTTATTTTAAGAGTAAGTTCGGTTCCGGGTTCTCCTTTCAACATTCGACTGATTTCTTCGGTAGATTTACCTTCGGCGGAAACGCCGTTTACTTCCAATATTACATCGCCTGCCAACAATCCCGCTTTTTGAGCAGGGTATCCTTCATAAGGCTCGGAAACGATAATATAATTGTCTCTTCTGCTAATCAAAGAACCTATTCCGCCGTATTGTCCGGTAGTCATAAAACGATAGTCTTCTATTTTAGACTCGGGAATGTAAACAGTGTACGGGTCTAAAGATTTAAGCATTCCATCGATAGCAGTCTTCATCAATTCTCCCGGCTTGGTAGGGTCCACGTATCTGATGTTTACTTCTTTAAAAAGATTGATGAATATATCGAGATTTTTACTGACCTCAAAATAACTATCTATAAAAGCCGTAGAAATTCCTAAACTTAAAACGGCAAGTGTTATGACAATATTTCTTTTAATTTTTTTCATGTTAATTTGAATTTATGGAACAGGGTCATGTCCGCTGCCGCCCCAAGGGTGACAAGAAGACAAACGTTTGACGGATAACCAAAATCCTTTAAAAAAACCGTGTTTTTGAAATGCTTCTATGCTATATTGCGAGCAAGTGGGCGTGTATCTGCAACTCGAAGGAAACCATGGAGATACGGTTATTTGATAAATTTTCACTAAAAGAATTGCCAGTTTACTCATTATGCATTTCGGATAAACGCTGTAAAATTAAGATTATTTTATGTTCTATTTCTTGATAAGAAAGAATATCGGATGATATATAGTTAAAAATTATTAAATGCGGCGAGAGGTCTCTAATTAAAAATTTGTTTTTTCTATAAGCTTCTTTTATTCTTCTTTTTATTAGGTTTCGACGAGCGGCTTTTTTTATTTTCTTTTTAGAAATTGCCACCCCTATTTTATGCACTTTTGTGTTACTGCAGTTACGATAGAGACATTTAACGGGAAAATACGTAATGCTTTTTCCATCGGAAAACACACTTTGAAACTCTTGTTTGGTTTTTATGCGTTCAAACCGCGTAAGGGATAATTTCATTTTGTATGAAGGAATCTGTCATTCCTCTTTCTTGTCATCTTCCTGATTTTCTTCCTCAGATTCCGGTAAATCGTCACCTTCATTTAAAGGAACATTTATTTCTTCGTCTTCCGTTTCGGAATTTGCCATGTCGTTTTCTTGTGGCAGCGACTCGGGCTGAGGCATCGGCGCTATGGAAGAAGGCGGGTTTTCATTAGTATAAACACCTTTTATCACTTCTATTTTGGCAGTAACGGGCAAAGGATTTTTAAGCGAACCTTTTTCCACTACCACATGCCACACTCCTGAAGAAGGAAATGGGATATACGCAGGAGATTGTTCAAAAAAACCCCCGTAAAAATGATACGGTTTGTTGAGTTTATAATTTCTAAACTCTTTGTCTTTTATCAACTTTATTTTAGTAGGGTGTGAAAAATCAACCTTAACGGTAAACCCCTTTTTTCCTTTGAGTATTCCGTGTAAAAACAACATAATATTAGTGTTTAAAAAATCAAACTTGCCGTAAAGTTATATTTTTTATTTATTACCGCATCTAAAATACTGCTCAAAAATTATGTTCATTCTCCGTTATGCCCTTATACAACTCTCCGTTGATGTAAACCTGCGAAACGGGATTGTGTCCGAAAGCATAAGGAATATATGTTAAAGAAGGTATTTTTTTGGTGATAATAAAATTGGCTTTTTTTCCGGGAGTAATACTGCCCAATTCAGATGAAAGTTCTATAGCAGCAGCGGCATTAAGCGTTAGTGCATTCAATGCTTGTGAAGGAGTCAGACGCTGTTTAATACACGCCAAAGCAAATACAAAATTGAGGTTTCCCGAAGGGGTGGAGCCGGGGTTAAAATCAGAAGCCAAAGCAACGGGCAATCCTTGATTAATCATTTCTTTTGCGGGGGCATAAGGAATATTTAAGAAAAACGAACATGAAGGTAATGCCACGGGAATAGTGTCTCCTTGTTTCAAAATTTCAAAATCTTGTTTCGTCATTACTTCCAAATGGTCAACCGATAATGCTCCGTTTTTTACGGCTACCTCCAACCCGCCGATAGAAGTAAATTGATTGACATGAATTTTCGGCTTCAACCCGAGTGCTGCTCCCGCTTGTATAATTCGTTCCGTTTCTTGAGGTGTGAAATAATTGGTTTCACAAAAAACATCTATATAATCTGCTAGTTGCTCTTTGGCTATTACGGGGAGCATCTCTTGCTCCATAATTTGAATATATTTTTCGCGGTTTTGTTTGTATTCGGCGGGCAGCGCATGCGCGCCCAAAAAAGTGGCTTTTACGGGAATTGGCAACACCTTTT
>CAZLMS010000020.1:0-13927 GCA_964560645.1 uncultured Flavobacteriales bacterium
GATTTCCGACTTGTCAGTAGCCACTACCACTTTTCCGCACACATCGTGTTTAATGCCATGCTCCCGGGCAAATTTTACCAGTTCTTTTCTTCCTGCTACACAGTTTTTTGCTTTGAGAGAACCGGGCGTGTAATAAAGCCCCGAATGAATTACACCCGAATTATGCCCTGTTTGATGAGGTGCAAATGCATTTTCTTTTTCAATTATCACTATTTTGAGAGAAGGATAATCGCGTGCTATTTTGTATGCCGTGGCAGCTCCTACAATACCGCCACCCACAATGGCAATATCGAAAATTGTTTGGTCGTTACTCATTTTTTCCAGTTATATTTTACCCGAGTGATAATAATTAATCCGATTAAAAAATACAAAAGTAAGGCAAATACGGAATTTCTCATACTTCCGGTTATGCCTACAATCCATCCGAAAGAGAAAGTTCCTACAACCACGCCTATCTTTTCGGTAATATCGTAAAAACTAAAATAAGAAGCTAAATCTTTGGTAGGAGGAAGCATTTTGGAATAAGTGGAACGACTTAATGATTGAATACCGCCCATCACCAATCCTACTAAAGCGGCAAGAGCATAGAATTCCCAAGGGTTGTATATAAAATAAGCAATGATACATATCACAATCCATATTATCAAAGAAACAGCTAATGCTTTTACATTTCCCATTTTCCCGGATAAAAAAGAGAATCCGTAAGACCCAGCCACTGCAATAAATTGGATAATCAACACGGAAATGATAAGTCCGCTTTCCGGCATGTTGTTTATTTCTTGTATGCCGAAAAGGGTAGCCATTTGCATTACGGTTTGTACCCCCATGGAATAAATGAAAAACGCCAGTAAAAATATTTTCAAATAAGGAAGTTCTTTTACTCCTTGATAAGCATGAGCCAGTTCTTTAAATCCTTTTAACAATATGTGTGTATCCTTAGACATCATATCGTTTTCCGGCTCGGGAAGATTTTTGTAGGTATATTGTGCAAACCCTGCCCACCACACAGCTGTAATTGGAAAAGCCCACTTGGCAGGCATTTCAAAAGCCATAATACCCGTAAGTAAAGCAATTAGCAAGATGCTGCTTCCGATATATCCGAGAGCATACCCTTTAGCACTTACTTTGTCATGCATAGAAGGTGGAGCAATTGCCGGCAAAAAAGCATTGTAAAAAACCAAACTACTCCAAAAACCGATAGAGGCAAGTATAATCATCAACATGCCGAAAATTATGTTTTGTCCATTGTAAAAAAACAATAAAGCGGTAGTGGAAGCGCCCAGATAACAAAAGGTTTTCAGAAAAAATTTTTTTCGGGAATAATAATCGGCAATACCGGAAAGCAAAGGGCTTAGGAAAGCCACGATTAAAAAACTAAGAGAAATCGCATAAGAATAAATTTCGGAACTATAAAAAGATTTTCCGAAAACAAAAACCTTTTCCGGGGTTACTTTGCTGTAATAAATAGGAAATATAGCCGTGGTAATGATAAGCGGATAAACGGAGTTTGCCCAGTCATAAAAAGCCCAAGCATTGATGACCCGTTTATCCGGTTTCACTATTTCACAACTTTAAAAGAAACTCTTCGGTTTTGAGCCATCGCCTCAGGCGTTCCCGACTTGTTGGCGGGCATCGTATCTTGATAACCTTTTACTATTAACTGATTTGGAGAAACGCCTTTTTCCATAAGTTTTTGTTGAATGCTTTCCGCCCGTTTCAGAGAAATGTCTTCCGCAAGCTTGGTTTTTTCAATATTGTCCGAATGTCCTTGTATTTCCACTTTTAATGAGGGATTTGCTTTCAATAATTCGGCAACTTCTTCAATTTTAGACAACTGGTCTTCTTTCGGAGCGGTTTGTTTGCTGTCATAAAAAATCTTGATAAGCTCTAATTTTTTGGATGCTTTTATTTTTTCTTCTTCAACGCTTATATCTTGATGGTAAACCACTTTTGATTCCCGCTGCAGGTCTTGTTTTTCGCAAACACATTCGGAAGGAGAGATGCTGTCAAGAGAAATAACGGAAACATTATCAATAAAAAAGTATGCTATAGGCTTTTGCGGCGAAGTAAACCCTCGAGGTCTTTTTACTTTTTCAAATTTAGTGTCTTCATATTTTTTAAAGTTTCCGATGGTAATGTATTGCTCTCCGCCTTCCGCCTGATATATTTGACAGATAGATTCCCATATTTGAGGCTCTTTAAAAATTCTGTTTTGGCTGTGATGAACCTGAGGTTCTATGGCATAAGTGGTTAAATCTTTGTTGCTCACAGGACTTTTGGAAAGATATATACCAATGTTATTTACCCCGAATTTTGATAAATCTCCAAGGGTTAAAAACATTTTTACACAATATGACTTTCCGGCTTCTAACGGTTGGGAAAGTTTGCCTTGTAAATACGTTCTTGGCTTGGCTTGTTTGTATGAATACACGGTAATACCCGCAAAAACTTTTCCGTCATCCGGAGACTGTCCTCCATACACATTGTTTTCGGCATTAACTTCTTCCGACTTACTGCCTTTGACAAACAAATCGGCTTTATTTTCCGTAGGAGAAGACCATCCGGTGGCTAACTCAATTTGCCCTAACGATTTTACTTTTTTGTCTAAATTTTCAAAACTTCCGTTTTCAACCAAATTGGTTTGAGCAAATATTGTTGCGGAGAAAAAAACTGTTAAAACTGCCAATGTTTTATTTTTCATAACGGTAATTTTTAATAGTGTCAATAAACAATTTAACTTTTCGATAATCCGTATCGGGATATACACCGTGCCCTAAATTAGCAATATTTTTGCCATTTATAAAAGACCTCAGCATTTTTTCGGTTTCGGATACAATTTTTTCATCATCGGCATACAACAAACAAGGGTCAAGGTTGCCTTGTAATGTTTTTTGATTGCCGGTTACTTCTCTTACTTTTTCTATTTCCATATTCCAGTCTAAGCCTATTACATGGCAATGTAAAGCACTTAATTCTCGGAGAGCAAAATAAGCTCCTTTTGAAAAAACAATTACGGGAACATCTGTATGAAGTTCGTCTGTAATCATTTTAATGTACGGAATAGCAAATTCTTTGTATTGTGAAGGGGTTAAAACGCCTGCCCAGCTGTCGAAAATTTGCACAATATCGGCACCGGCGTTTATTTGTCCTTGAAGATAATTAACGGTAGAAAAAGCTATTTTTTCCAACAATTTTTTTGACGCGTCGGGATTGGTATATAAAAATCTTCGGGCTTTAGAAAATGTTTTAGAGCCGGAGCCCTCTATCATGTATGAAAAAATAGTCCATGGAGCACCGGCAAATCCAATCAAGGGAACTCTTCCCGAAAGTTCTTTTTTTACTATCTCAATGGCTTTGATAGTATAATAAACATCTTCTGCTGTAGCGATTTTTAATTTTTCAATATCGGAAGTGTTTTGAATAGTTTTTTCAAACCAAGGACCTTTACCTTTTATCATTTGATAGGGCAATCCCATCGCTTCCGGAATAACCAATATGTCGGAAAAAATAATAGCCGCATCCACACCTAAAACATCTACCGGCTGAACGGTAACTTCCGCTGCAAGTTCAGGATTTTCTACCAACTCTTTAAATCCTTTCAATTTTTCTCTTACGGCACGATATTCGGGTAAAATTCTTCCGGCTTGTCTCATTACCCAAACAGGCGGTCGCTCTGTTTTAATTCCCAAAGCGGCATCAAGCAGTAAACGGTTTTTTAGCATAACTCGGCAAAAATAAAAAAACTACAAGAGCTTGGAAGAATTATTCAAAAAAGCTGAAAATTCATACCTTTGCATGTTTGTGAATTAAAAATATTTTTATGGCAGGACATAGTAAATGGGCAAATATTAAACACAGAAAAAGCGCCCAAGATGCAAAAAGAGCAAAAATCTTCACTAAGATTATAAGAGAATTAACCACTGCGTCCAAAGAAGGCGGTCCCGACCCTGAATCCAACCCGAGATTAAGGTTGGCTATTCAAAATGCCCGGGGAGCCAACATGCCTAAAGATACTATAGAAAGGGCTATTAAAAAAGGACAAGGAGGCGATGCGGAAAGCTATCAAGAAGTGACTTTTGAAGGATACGGACCTCATGGAATAGCCATTTTTATTGAGGCTACAACAGACAATAACAACCGGACGGTAGCTAACATCCGCGCAATTTTTAACAAACACAACGGAAGCTTAGATAAAAAAGGGGCTTTGGAATTTATGTTTGAACGGAAAGGTGTTTTTACCATTCCTGTAGAACAGGTAAAAATAGACCCTGAGGAGTTTGAAATGGAGTTGATTGACGGCGGATTGGAAGAAATTGTAAAAGAAGATGACGTATATATAGTGTACACCTCTTTTGAAGATTTCGGAACAATGCAGAAAAAACTGGAAGAAATGGGAATAGAACCCAAAAGTGCCGAACTTCAAAGAATTCCCACTTCTACCAAAACACTTGACCTGGAAGCTGCCAAGTCGGTGTTGAAAATGATAGATAAATTCGAGGAAGACGATGATGTAACCAATGTGTATCACAACCTGGAACTTACAGACGAGTTGATGGAAGAATTGAATAAAAGCTAAATTTACATGAAAAAACCACTTTTTATTTTAATTGCATTGGTTTTAATTACAGGATTACCGCTGTTTGCCCAAGAAAACAATGATAAAGCCAAGGAAGATTTTAACGACTATTTGATTTTAAACTTTAATTCCAACCAGTTTGTAGATATTTCTTCGACGGTTAAAGTTTCTCCTCTTTCCAGAGGGTTTAATATGAAGCTGATGTATGCTTTCCCCATCAACGAAAGCAACTTTTCCTTTGCTTTCGGAGGAGGGCTAAGAACATTTAATCTTTATTCGGATGCTTATATCTCGGAATCTGTAGAAGTAATTGACAGCTTGAATGTCCTTGTAAGCGATTTAACTCCATACAGCGGAGAAACATCTTACAAGATTAACAAAATCAATTTTACCTATTTTGATATTCCTTTGGAAATACGCTATAAAATTCAGCCCGAAAAAAAGAAATATCCGTTCAAAATCGCAGCCGGATTCAATTTTTCTTACCATGTTCAAACCCACTCTAAATTAGTAGATGCCACTGGAAAATACAAAGCGTATAACTACAACAATTTAAACAAATGGATTTACGGAGTAAACCTCAGATTTTCATACGGAAAAGTAGGCATAAACGGATATTACTCTCTTGTAAGTCCATTTGTAAAAGACCGTGGCCCGCAATTTAAATTTTTATCTATAGGTTTAACCTTACAACCGTTTTAAAAAAGCCATGAACGAAAACCTTGACCCTACCGGTCAACATTTTTCTGCGTCCGACAAAGAAATTGAAAAAGTCCTTCGACCGCGCACTTTTGACGATTTTACGGGACAAGAAGAAATTATAGAAAACTTAAAGGTTTTTGTTCAAGCGGCTCTTCAAAGAGGAGAAGCTCTCGACCATGTATTGCTTCACGGGCCTCCCGGTTTGGGAAAAACCACGCTTGCAAATATTATTGCAAATGAATTGAATGTGGGAATTAAAGTAACTTCCGGTCCCGTACTCGAAAAACCCGGTGATTTAGCCGGACTGCTTACCAATTTGGAAGAAAACGACGTGTTGTTTATAGACGAAATCCATCGTTTAAGCCCGGTGGTGGAAGAGTTTCTTTATTCTGCCATGGAAGACTACAAAATAGATATAATGATAGACACGGGACCTAATGCCCGTTCCGTTCAAATATCTTTAAGTCCGTTTACGCTGATTGGAGCTACCACTCGCTCGGGTTTGCTCACTGCACCGCTGAGAGCCCGCTTTGGTATCAATTCCCGTTTGTCTTATTACAATGCGGATTTGCTGTCTAAAATAGTGAAACGGTCGGCACAAATTTTAAATGTAGAAATAACAGAAGATGCTGCCGTTGAAATAGCAGGGAGAAGCAGGGGAACTCCAAGAATTGCCAATGCTTTATTGCGAAGAATCAGAGATTTTGCCCAGATTAAAGGAAACGGAAAAATCGATTTGAAAATAGCTAAATACGGTTTAGAAGCCTTGAGGGTAGATAAAAACGGACTGGATGAAATGGACAACAAAATTCTTTCTACCATCATTGAAAAATTTAAAGGTGGTCCGGTAGGATTAACCACTATAGCCACCGCAGTGGGAGAACAGCCCGACACGATAGAAGAAGTTTACGAGCCGTTTTTAATTCAAGAAGGATTTTTGCTTAGAACGCCCCGCGGAAGAGAGGCCACGGAAAAAGCATATAAACATCTCGGAAAAATTTTGCCCGGCAATCAAACGAATTTATTTTAGGCTTTGAAGGAGACAGGTAAAATTTTACTTACCCGAAAAATCAAGCAAAAAGCATTAGACTTGGGCTTTGATGCATGCGGCATTTCCAAAGCACGATTCCTTGAAGAAGAAGCACCTCGCCTTGAAAAATGGCTTAAAAACAATGCCCATGGCGAGATGCAATATATGGAAAACCATTTCGATAAACGTTTAAACCCTGCTCTACTCGTAGAAAATGCCAAGTCCGTAATCTCTCTTCTTCTTAATTACTACCCCCACAAAAAACAACGCCCCGATACTTATCAAATATCCAAATATGCCTATGGAAGAGATTATCACAAGGTGCTAAAAAGCAAAATGAAAAAACTTCTTTTGTTTATCAAGCAAGAAGCAGGAGATGTGAATGCCCGTTTTTTTGTGGATTCTGCTCCGGTAATGGATAAAGTATGGGCAAAAAATGCGGGGTTGGGATGGATTGGCAAGCATAGCAATCTGATAGTAAAACAAGCAGGGTCTTTTTATTTTATAGGTGAAATTATTTTAGATATAGAACTTGAAGAAGATACGCCTATTAAAGACTACTGCGGAACATGTACAAAATGCATAGATGCTTGTCCCACCCAAGCAATTACACAACCGTATGTGGTGGACGGAAGCAAATGTATTTCTTATCTTACCATTGAACTCAAGAATAATATTCCTGAAGAATTCCGGTCGAAGTGGCAAGATTGGATTTTCGGTTGCGATATATGTCAAGATGTCTGCCCCTGGAACAGATTTTCAAAGCCGCATCAAACCGATGACTTTAACCCTCATCCGGATTTATTGCAATACACTCGGCAACAATGGGAACAACTGACCGAAAAAAGTTTTCAAAAACTTTTTGAAGGTTCGGCAGTAAAAAGAACAAAATTTCAAGGAATCAAAAGAAATATTGCATTTTTAAAATAAAAGGCTTAATTTCGTTAAAAAAAATCAACACTATGAAAAAACAAATATTATTTCTTTCTGCAGGTTTATTATCTGCATGGATAGTGTTGTCTTCCCGTTCAGGCGGACCCATAGCAATGGGCGTAGGAGACAAAACAGGCGGACCTTTAAGTACGGGGACATGTGCGGATTGTCATAGCGGAGGAAATTTTTCCCCTTCCGTCTCCATGGAAGTTTTGGATGGAAATAATAATCCTGTTACCGATTATGTGCCGGGCAATAATTACACGGTAAATATTTCGGTTACAGCAGGAGCAGGAGCTCCTTCCGGCTACGGGTTTCAAGCTGTCGCTCTCGACGGAGCAAACGCACAAGCCGGCACGTTCGGAACACCTACTACAAGCAATTCGCAAATTTCAAATTCCGGTAGCATCCAATATATAGAACACTCGGGAGCAAGCTCTTCCGGAGTATTTTCTTATCCGTGGACAGCCCCTGCTTCAGGAACGGGAAATGTGGTTTTTTACTATATGGGACTGGCGGTAAATGGAATGGGTAATACAGCAGGCGACTCTCCAACATCTCCGGGAACAATTACCTTAACCGAATCCGCTACCCCACAGGCATGTAATACCCCGTCTAACCTTACGGCAACCGGTATTTCGGCAACTTCCGTAACACTTGCATGGCAAAGTGGAGGAAATGATACGTGGGATTTAGAAATTGTTCCATCGGGAAATACTCCGAACGGAGGAGGGTATTTTATTTCGGGTATTCCCTCATATACACTTACGGGATTACAACCGGGAACTTCGTATGATTACTATGTTCGTGAAAATTGTGACAGTGTTGCCCCACTTATGATAACGGGTGTTTTTGACGGACCTTTGACCGGAGGGCAACCTAAAGTAATAGAATTATATGTGAACACCTATATTCCTGATTTAAGTATTTACGGATTGGGGTCTGCCAACAATGGAGGCGGATCGGACGGCGAAGAATTTACTTTTCCGGCAGCTTCTGCAACAGCGGGAAGTTTTATATATGTAACCAGTAGTGCTGCAGACTTTTTAACATATTTCGGATTTGCAGCTGATTATGAAAACAGTACTGCTACTGCCATAAATGGAGATGATGCGGTAGAATTATTTATGAACGGAAATGTAATTGATGTTTTCGGAGACATTAACACCGACGGAACAGGACAACCATGGGAATATCTTGACGGATGGGCATACAGAAATAACAATCAAATAAACAACTACGGTGTTTTTGATGCTGTAAATTGGACATACAGCTCACCAAATGCTACAGACGGATGTTCCACCAATTCCACATGTGCGTCTGTATTTCCCGTGGGAACTTTCACCAATTCACCCAATGTTTCTGCATGGGCAGGACCTTATACCTTTAGCACTCCGTGTTTAACACTTACCGTTACTACTTCCGAAAATGTAATCAACACTTGTGCAGGCTCATCCGACGGACAAATTTCATTAACTCCTTCAGGCGGTGTTTCCCCGTATTCTTATACGTGGAATACAGGAGCAACTACATCTGTTTTAACAGGATTGACAACCGGGACATATACCTATACTGTTACGGATTTTTGTAATAATACCTCAACAAACACGATTACTATTACAGAAATTACTCCGTTAACTATAACCTCTTCCGTAATAGATGTAAATTGCAACAGCGAATCTGACGGAGCTATAACATTAGCGGTTTCCGGCGGAGAGACACCGGCATACTTATGGTCTAATAATGAAACCACTGCATCTGTTGTGGGATTAACTGCTGGCAACTATTCCGTAACCATATCGGATTTATGTGAAAACCAAACTTTATCTTTTACGGTAAGCGAACCTTCTGCGTTAAATGTGTCAGTTACTAAAACAGATAATCTTTGTGCAAACGGGTCGGACGGAAATGCATCTGTTATTGTTACCGGAGGTGTAACACCATATACCTACAATTGGAGTAACGGAGAAACCGGGAACCTTATTTCTGCGCTGCCAAACGGAGTATATGACATTACGGTTTCTGACAACAACAATTGTGAAGCATACCAAAGTGTAACCATAACATCCCCTGCTCCTTTGACAATTACAAACATCATAGTAAATAATGCCACTTCAGTCGGAGGATCTGATGGTAGTATAGACATTACGGTAGCAGGCGGGACGTCGCCTTATTTCTATACATGGAACAACGGACAAACCACTCAAGATATAAGCGGGCTATCTGCAGGAGTTTATACCGTAACAGTAGAAGATAATACATATTGCCAATATATTGAAAATATTTCGGTGGGAGAACCCGGAAATTGTAATGTCGTATTTACTTCTTCTGTAATGGACGTATCTTGCAACGGAACAGCTGACGGAGCTATTACGGTAACACCCGTTAATCCGTCGTCTTCACCTTTCAGTTATTCATGGAGCAACGGAGGTACAACCAATTCTTTAAACGGCTTATCGGGAGGTGTATATACACTTACAATAACTGATGCCAATCAATGCGAATCAATAGCAGACTTTAGTGTCACCGAACCCTCCGCTATTACTATAACGGTTTCTCAAAGCAATGCAACCACTCCTAACGGAAGTGAAGGAAGCGTTATCGTTACCACTGCCGGCGGAACAACTCCTTATAGTTATTCGTGGAATAACGGAGCCACTACGGCAAATATCACAGGATTATCGGAAGGAGTATATACTTTGACTGTAACAGACGGAAACAATTGCACGGAAACAACAAACGTAACCATTACCGCTCCGCCTTGTGATTTGGCAATATCCGTTACCACATCAGATGCTTCTAATTCCAACACATCTGACGGTTCTGCCACGGTATTTGCCACAGGTAGCGGAACGCCGTTTTCTTACAGTTGGAGTAATGGTGCCACAACCCAATCAGCTACGGGATTGTCTGCCGGAACTTATTCAGTAACCGTCACAGATGTTTTTAATTGCATGAAAACAGCCACAGCAATTGTTGGTGCAGGAAATGTAAACACTGTTGGCGGGTTTGTCGAAGATGTTATTGTTTACCCGAATCCTGCTAATGACCGGGTAACTATTGCCAACCTTTCTCCGGAAAGCAGAGTTGTTGTGGAAGATATTTGCGGAAAACAGATTTACGGAAGTTGTAGCAAAACCAATCGTTTGGAAGTGGATTTAACCAATGTGTCGAAAGGGGTTTATTTCATTAACATCATGCAAAACAATCAAACGATTATCTTTAAGTTAATTAAAGAGTAAACAAGTTCAAAAGGATAAGGGGGGCGGCTGAAAAAGCCGCCCCCCTTATTTTATCTCAACATCAAACAAATATTTCCCAACAAACGGGTTTATTTCCGGGATTCCCAAGCCATAAAACCGCCGTCAAGATTGTATATTTTTTTAAACCCTTGCTCCTTTAAAATTTGAGCTGCCCGGGCAGAACGGTGTCCGGAACGGCAATAAACCATTACCGGCTTTTCTTTATCCAACTGTTGTACATTTTTCACAAAATTGTCGTCTGTTACATCAATGTTCAAAGCATTGTCTATATGCCCCTCTTCATATTCCTCCGGCGTTCTTACATCTACCAGTTGAATATCTTCTTTGAGTAATTCTTTGGCTTTTTTTACATCAACGGTGGTAATTACCTCGTCGTTAACTTGTTTTGCTCCGCAAGCCGCAATAAATAACAGCAGCAGGTTGAGTATCAATAATTTTTTCATGTGCTTCATTTTTGTTACATTTTTTGCAAAGATTACTTTTTTCTGCCGGTTTTTTGCAACTTTCGTTACTTAAAAGCAATATTCGTTTGCAGCAATAAGTTTTTCAGCCACTTTTCGTTTTTCATTTTTAATGTTCATGGGTGAATGTTTGGTAAATCGCTTAATTCCCATTAAAAGCATTCTTAAATCATCGCCTTCGGCAAATGAATTTAAGGCATCTTTCCCGGCTTTATGGATTCTGTCTGCCGCATCATAAATAAAAGATTTTGTCATAGCAATATGCGCCTCTGCTTCAGCCTCTCCTTTTAATTCAATGATTTTTTGTGTTCTCAACAGGGTGGATTCCGCTAAATAGGTGTCTATAGCCATATCGGCAATGTTGAGTAAAATTTCTTGTTCTTTTGCAAGTTCCATCATAAGTTTTTGGGCAGCTGCACCGGCAACCAACAACACCGCTTTTTTAAAGTTTTCTACTAATTTCTTTTCTTCTTCGAACAAATCACCGCTGCTATTTCCAAAATCGGGTATTCCCATCAATTCTTTTACTACATTTTGAGCAGGCGTCATTAAATCCAACTCTCCTTTCATTGCTCGTTTTAACATCATATCTACAATCAGCATGCGGTTAATTTCATTGGTTCCCTCAAAAATTCTGTTGATTCTGCTGTCGCGATATGCCCGTTCTACGGGAGATTCTGCCGAATAGCCCATACCTCCGTATATTTGCACTGCCTCATCTACTACATAATCCAACATTTCGGAACCTGCTACTTTTAAAATTGCCGCTTCCGGTGCAAATTCTTCTACTCCCTTCAAAGTTGCTTGTTGTTTGTCTAACCCTTCGTTTTGCAAACTTTGAATGGTGTCTTCTATGTTTTTACTGCAACGATAAGTAGCAGACTCTACCGCATAGGCATAAATAGCTTGCTGTGCCAGTTTTTGTTTAATTGCTCCGAAGTTGGCTATTTTTTGACCGAATTGTTCTCTTTCATTAGCATATTGTACCGAAAGGGTAATGGCTCTTTTAGCTCCTCCCAAAGCAGCTCCTGCCAGTTTAATTCTACCGATATTCAATATATTCAATGCGATTTTAAACCCCTTATCTCTTTCATAAAGCAAATTCTCCGCAGGAACTTTTACATTGTTAAAAAACACTTGACGGGTAGAAGACCCTTTAATTCCCATCTTTTTTTCTTCGGGGTTAAAAGATATTCCTTCATATCCGCGCTCTACAATAAAAGCACTTAAATTTTTATCTCCGTTTATTTTGGCAAAAACCGTAAATATGTCTGCAAACCCTGCATTAGTAATCCACATTTTTTGTCCGTTCAGAATATAAAATTTACCGTCGTCGGTCAATTCTGCGCGGCTTTTTCCCGAATTGGCATCGGAACCTGCACCGGGTTCGGTTAAGCAATAGGATGCTTTATATTCGCCTGTAGCCAACTTAGGAACATACTTTTGTTTTTGTTCTTCATTACCATAGTATAAAATAGGCAGGGTTCCTATTCCCGTGTGAGCGGCATAAGCTACGGCAAAAGAATGTCCCGCTCCGATTACTTCAGTTACAAGCATGGATGTTACAAAGTCTTTTCCCAAACCTCCGTATTCTTCCGGCACGGAAATGCCAAGCAAACCTAACTCGCCGGCTTTGTCAAGCAAAGACTCCATAAGACCTTCCTCCATGGCGTCAATTCTGTCGAGGTTGGGAAATACTTCTTGCTCCAAGAAATCTTTGCATGCTTGAGCTATCATCAATTGCTCTTCATCGTATTGTTCGGGGATAAAAATATCGTTCGGGCTTACACTTCTGATGAGAAATTCGCCTCCTTTTAAAGGTTTTTGTGTTTCCATTTTTTAGTTTTTTATGATATAAAACATTAATTTATGCAATCCTATTTTGGGAACGGTGTAAAAATCGCCGATGGTTTGAAAATTTAACTTTTCATAAAATCCAAGGGCGTTTTTCCGGGCATCGCACCACAATACTTCCGCTTTTCTTTGTTTTAGTTTATTAACGGCATACAGAATGAGTTGCTTCCCAAACCCTTTTCCTTTGGCTTCAGGAGCTGTAGCCATGGCTCGCAATCTGTATTGCTTTTCGTACGATAATTTCGGGTTTTTTTGAACTAAAAAAGTTCCTGTGCTCATTACCGTTCCATTTTGAAGCACGCCTACGTGAAACGTGCCAGGAAGATTATCGGTAGGCAACAGGCATTCGTCTAAGCTCGACAAATGCGGCCATAAGACTTGCAGTCGCAAAGGAAAAGTTTCTTCTGTTGATATTTCCCTTACTTCAATCATTTAAGCAATTCTATTACCCCGGCTGCACCTTGTCCTGTTCCTACACACATGGTTACTATACCGTATTTTCCGTTTCTTCTTCTCAATTCATTGATAATTTGAACCGTAAGTTTTGTTCCGGTACATCCGAGCGGATGTCCTAAGGCAATAGCCCCGCCGTTTACATTTACTTTTTCTTCGTCTAAGCCTAACTCTTTTATTACCGCTACCGATTGCGATGCAAAAGCTTCATTTAATTCTATCAAATCTATGTTGTTAAGGGTTAATCCTGCGCTTTTTACCGCTTCGGGAATGGCATACACGGGACCTACTCCCATTATTTTAGGGTCGAGCCCTTTAATAGCATACGAACGCAACACGGCTACAGGTTCTACATTAAGCTCTTTTACCATTTTTTCGGACATTACCATTACAAAAGCTGCCCCATCGGAAGTTTGGGAAGAATTTCCGGCTGTTACTGTTCCGTTATTGGCAAATACAGGTCTTAATTTGGCCAGTTTTTCCAAACTTGTATCTCTTCTGGGACCCTCATCCGTATCTACGACATATTCTCTCTCAGCTATTTTTTCATTTTCATCCACGTAAGTTTGAGTTACTTTAACAGGAACTATCTCGTCTTTAAATTTGCCTGCATCAATAGCTGCAATGGCTCTTTGATGAGAACGAAGGGCAAACC
>CAZLMS010000021.1:0-13045 GCA_964560645.1 uncultured Flavobacteriales bacterium
AGGCGGAAGGCATTTCATAAGACAATCCTAATTTTTTAAGTTTGGTTACATTGGAGCTTCTTTCTACCGAAGTTCCCATTGCATAGTGGTTGTTTTCGATGATAAAAACCACGGGAAGTTTCCACAACATGGCGAGATTAAATGTTTCGTGCAAAATCCCTTGTCGTACGGCACCGTCGCCCATATAGGTTAATATCACATTTTTGGTTTTCAGGTATTTTTCGGCAAAAGCCATTCCTGCACCCATACCTATTTGTGCACCCACTATACCGTGTCCTCCGTAAAGTCTTCTTCCTACATCGAACATGTGCATGGAACCGCCTTTTCCTTTGGAACATCCGGTAATTTTTCCGTAAAGTTCCGCCATAACTTCCCTGGCAGGAGTACCTAATGCCAAAGGATGTCCGTGGTCTCTGTAAGCGGTAATGATTTTATCTTCGTTTTTCATGGCAGATACCGAACCGGCAGCTACGGCTTCCTGTCCGATGTACAGGTGGCAAAAACCTCCGAATTTTTGCATGGTGTAAAGCATCCCTGCTTTTTCTTCAAATCTTCTCATCAACAACATGTTTTCATACCACCATAAGTATTGTTTTTTGGAGAATTTATGTTTTTTTAGAGCGTCTTCTTTTTTTATATCCGCATTTACAGGCATAATAGTCATTTTATTTATTGCAGGCAAATATAATTGAAATTGTAATTATTTTTCGGAAAACACTGAATATCCTTCAATGCTTTGATATATTCTTTGATATATTCTTTTTAATATCGATTTTGTTTTATCTGATTTTGAAATTACCTAATGAATAAGAAGACATGTTCTTGTTTTTAGCTTAAAAATGTGAGTTTTTTAAATTTGGTAATTAGCAGTACTTCTTGAAAACGAACGTCATTAGCAAAGTAATCTTTCAATAGGAAACTTACCATTACTGCGCAAAAAGAGTTTTTGAGCATATTTGTTGTGATGTGTCGAAAAAAACAAAGAAGGAATATGCAAAGCAATCTGTGGTTAAACAAAACTCATGGTAAAAAAGGTAAGATTTGCTATGATTTTTGCTGATGAAAGAGTCGAATATTCTTAACATTTTTTAAAGTTTTTTCTGTATAATTCGGCAAAATTTTTGCGTTAAGGTGCTAAAAAAAGAGTATGAAGAAGGCTGGAAAAATTGTCATTATATCTGTTCTGTCGGCTTTAATTGCCGTTGGATTGCATCATCAACTTTTTAAAAATGAAAAAATCATAATTAAGCAGGTTGATAATGTACCGGCACAGCTGACAGCCGCTCATAACGGTTTGTCGCAGTTGCCCGATTTAACTTATGCAGCCGAAAAGTCCGTAAATAGTGTAGTGCATGTAAAGTCGGTGATGCTTAATGAACAATATCGTGTAGGTTACAACCCTATTTATGAATTTTTTTACGGTCATGCTCCTATTCAAAAGGAATATGTGCCGAGTTTAACCTCGGGTTCCGGGGTTATTATTTCCGCCGACGGATTTATTGTAACCAATAATCATGTAATCAAAAATGCGGAAAAAATTCAGGTTACACTCAACAATAAAAAAACTTATGAGGCGAAAGTAGTAGGAACGGATCCTTCTACTGATATAGCTTTGTTAAAAATAGATGCGGATAATTTACCTTATATTCCTTATGGAAACTCAGATGATATTAAACTTGGCGAATGGGTGTTGGCGGTAGGAAATCCCTTTAACCTCACATCAACTGTAACGGCAGGTATTGTGTCTGCCAAAGGAAGAGACATCAATATTTTGGATTATGACCCGGTAACAGGATATTCACCCATTGAAACTTTTATTCAAACGGATGCCGCTGTAAATCCCGGAAATAGCGGCGGTGCTTTGGTAAATGCAAAAGGAGAGCTTATCGGAATCAATACCGCTATTAAGTCAAACACGGGTTCTTATACCGGGTATTCATTTGCTATTCCCGTGAATATTGTCAAAAAAGTGGTGGATGATTTAATTGAATTTGGGGTGGTTCAAAGAGCTTATATGGGCGTGAAAATTCAAGAGGTAGATGAAGAAATTGCTTCCAAATTCGGATTGAAGGAGGTGAAAGGGGTTTTCATCAATGACATTATTCCTCACGGAGCGGCAGAAGAAGCCGGATTGAAAAGCGGTGATGTAATTGTAAAAATCGGAGCGATAGATATTGACGGGTTACCTGAGCTTCAAGAACAACTCGGAAAGTTCCGTCCCGGTGATGAGATTATAGTAACGGTTATTCGCAATCAAAAAGAATTGGAATATCCGCTTGTATTAAGAAATAAAAACGGCACTACGTCTTTAACGGCTAATACCGGAAAAGA
The DNA here is from genome assembly GCA_964560645.1 of uncultured Flavobacteriales bacterium. Classification (GTDB taxonomy): domain Bacteria; phylum Bacteroidota; class Bacteroidia; order Flavobacteriales_G; family NORP312; genus CAZLMS01. The sequence goes on from CAZLMS010000021.1 coordinate 2,332, forward strand.
GGCAGCAGAAATATTGGGAGCGTATTTAGAACCCGTAAGTGAGAAAGAAATGCAGAAATTACGTATTTCCAACGGTTTAAAAGTAAAACAATTGAAGCCCGGAAAATTACTTTATGCCGGTGTAAGAGAAGGTTTTATTATTACTAAAATAGATCGCAAACCCGTATATACTTTTAATGATATTGAAAAGGTTTTAAAAAATAAAAACGGAGGTGTGTTAATTGAAGGAATCTATCCGAACGGGCAAAAAGCATATTACGGATTTGGGGTTTAACAATCAATCTCCAATAGATGAGAAGTGTCGGGTCGGGCGAGAATCGCCCGACCCGATAATTTTTTTGTCCAATATTTTACAAACCTTGTAGAGTTTGAACTGTCAAAAATTACACGGGTGTGCGGATGAATTTTTTCTATAATGTTATATAATGGCGTGTTTTTGGAAACAATCAGGTAATCAATAAAGTGTGAAGGATAATCGGCATTTTTATCGTTATACAGGTATAATATTTTGTTTTTAAATTGAATTACGTTACCGGATTTTTTAGCAAAACTTGTTTCAAAATCGGTTTCAAACCGGAATTCTTTTGCCGAGATTCCCAATGCTTGTTCCGTTGGCAATATCTGAAATTCTAATTCTTTCTCTTTAATTTCTTTTAAAAATAGTCTTACGGCTTGAGTACCGTTAATCAATTCTATGACGCTGTTTCTTTTTATATTGAAAACCAATATTTTACTTTGATTTAATTTGGAGAAGTCATTGAAAATATTTATTCCGTAGAAAATTACGAAACCGGTCAATGAGGCATATAAATACATCTTTTTCCGGAAAATAATATAACTCCCCGATAATAAGATGATTAAATAGATTAAAACTGTTTCATATATACTAATATAAATGCCTTTGAGCAGTGCATACGGTAAATACATGGTCTTTTGGGACAAAAAGATAAGTGCATCCGCTAATTTTCCCGTTACGAAGGATATGGGCGTAAAAAGAAAAGGTAGGGGATAGCTAATCAATGAAATCAAAGAAAAATATAACAACGCGGTTGCCAGTGGAATAGCCAATAAGTTAGAAAACATAAAATACATGGGAAACTGATGAAAATAATACAAACTCAACGGAAAAGTGGCAATTTGTGCAGCTATAGACACCGCCGTAAGTTCCCACAAATATTTCCCTATTTTGTTGGAAATTCGGAATAAATTAGCAATTTTCGGTTGCAAAGACACGATGCCCAAAACGGCAGCATAACTTAACTGAAATCCTACTTCAAATATATTGTACGGATTAAAAATCAAGAGTATCAAAGCCGATAAGGCAATAGAATTGTATATGTAAGATTGCCTGTTGAGACTTTCTCCGATAACAATTACCGAAAACATTAATGAAGCACGTGTAACAGAGGGAGAAAACCCGGTAACAGCAGCATATATCCATAAAACTGTCAATAATATAATCATTCGAATGCTTGTGTAAAATTTTATTTTTTTCAGAAAAGACAATAAAAACCCGAAAACCATATAAATAATACCTACATGGAGCCCCGAAACGGCTAAAATATGCGTAATACCTGCTGTTGAAAAAGATTTAACGGTTTCTTCGTCCAAATCGGTTTTGTCTCCCGTAACCAGTGCCGATATAAGAGCTTTAGCTTTTTCTGATGCGTTGAAACGGCTTATGATTTTTAAGAACACGACTTTGATTTTTAAGGCAAAGTGTTTCAAATAATTTGGCGGAAAATTCCCTTCGTATATCAATTTGTTATATTTCGCAAAAGACAGATATTCAATGCCTTTGTTTTTCAGATAACGATTGTAATCAAAAGTGTAGGGATTTTGCTTTAGGGTATCGGTGGAAAATAAACGGAATTTTCCCGTAAATACATCTCCGTATTGCAACGTATTTGTCTCTACATTTTTAAAATAAATCATTGCATTACCGCAAGTTTGAAAAGTCGAGTTTTTTCTAATTTGTTTTAAAATTGCACAGGAAGCTCGTACATAGTTGTTCTTTCTTACAGGCTCTTCTTCTATGCGAATTTGCAGAAATGCCTCTTTTTCGTTTATTGTGCGGCGAATAAAATTATCTGCATTTTTATCATCATGTAGAAAGGCTATGAAAAATCCCAAAACCACAGGTGTCGTAAGCCAAATTATACCTGACGGTTTCCGAAATCGTATGGAAAGAAGAGCTAAACATAAAAAGATAGAAATTGTTAAAAATAAGTGGTTTAAAGGAATTTGAGCAGGTAATGAAAAATAAAAAATCACTCCGGTTGTAAACATCAAAGCAAAACGGAAAATCGGTGCTTTTTGAAACCACATGTTATTGAGGCATAAAATGGTACTCTATAAAACCTTTTTGCATTAAAGGAGCGTCATAAGAAGTATTAAATTTGGTATGTAAAGCGGCATTTTTAGCGGCTTCATATAAACAGTAGTCTTTTACCGTACTTTGATTTTCATTTACGGAAGCTGATACAACATGACCGCTTCGGTTTACTACGATGTTAACTGTCACTTTTCCCGAATTTTCACACATGTAAACAGGCACTTTTAGCTTTAAATCATACCGGTTTTCCAAACTGTATGTAATGTTTGTTTTACCTTTAAACTCAGAGGGTTTGTTTGCTTCCGGAAGCACATCTTTATATTTATCTTCTATATTTTCTTCGGGAATGTCTGCGGGTAAAGCTTCAGACGTATTATCTGTTTTATTATCACTTTCCTGTTTGGCTTCGTTTATCAACTTGTTGATTTCTTCTTGAAGCTCTTGTTCGGCTTTTTGTTCAAATTCTTGCGGATTTACTTTTCGCTCTTCGTAATCGGAAGCTAAATTTTTGGCTTGGTTTCCTCTACTTTCATAAGTTTCTTCTTCGTTTTGTGAGTTTTGCAACTCTTCTTGTCGAGGTTCTTCTTCCGGAAATTCAAAGTTGATAAGTATTTCGGATTGAGACTCCGGCTCGGGATTTAATATTAAAGTAAAATTAAAGAACCATAGGATTAAAATATGAAATATCAATGTTCCAACGAGAGGAATCAAAATTCTGTCAAATATGTTTTTTGTTTGGGAAATAATTATTTACTTTTGTATAAAAATAATGAATGATTGAAATTCCTGACGAATACAAAGTAATTAAAAAAATTCAAATTCCCCAAGCAGACATTTTGCTTTTTGAAAATAACATTGTTTATACCCATATTTACGGCGGAAAAGAAATATATATTCAAGATACGGAAACCATACACTATGCTATTCGGGAAATGACGCACAATGAGCTTTGCTACAGGATAACTTCTACCGAAAATCCGGAAACTATTCCTTCTTACGAAAGTCGTAAGTTTTTAATCAGTGAAGAACGGGCACGCTTTGTTTTGGCAGATGCATATATCGTAAAAGATTACATCCCTCGAATGATGCTGGAACTTTATATCAGAACCCGTAAAATAGATTTTCCCGTAAAAGCATTCACTAATTTTAAAAATGCGTATCAGTGGGTGAGTTCGCTTGAAAAGTAACCTTTATTACTTTTTAAAATCAATTTTTTTAATAAATTAGTAGCATAAAATGAATGTTATGTTTACTGATATTAACCTGGAACAAGAGCTACTTAAAGAAAAAAAGAATAATACGGAAACATTTCTTAAAGAAGTTCAAGATATTCTGGATAAAGAAAGCGAAAAGGAACAAAAAATTATTGATGCTATTGCGCAAAACGGAAAGGTTTCGGTAATAGATTATTCGAGGTTAGACAAAACACGCATTTTTGATATTGAACATATTCGTAATTTATGTATTAAATACCGTCTCCGGTTTTTAGATTCACACAGGTTTGCCGGAAATATTCCTCACGAGGCAATTGTAAAAATCAAGCGATTAAGCGAAGAACAAGGGGTGGAGTTTTCTAAATTTAAAATTGCCGCTCCTTCAAAACTTTTTAAGTTGGAAGATGCCAATGCCGACCCCCTGCTGTTTATAGAGTTGGGAAATAATAAATACTATTTGGTACATCAGTGGGGGAAGGACTTGAAATGGTATTATCGTTTTTTATATTGGCCGGTTCGTTCTTTTGCCCATTTAGGAATTACCATTATAGGTTTTGTAACACTACTTACCATTTTAATGCCTAATGAAATTTTAGTGTGGCAAGACTACAGGAACACCAAAGAATTGGTAGGATATTTCGGGTGGCATCGCTTGGCATTTATGTTTCATATTATGATTGTAACTTTTGGCATGGTATCGTTTTTATGGTGGTCGCAACAAAAAGAATTTAGCGACAACGCATGGAGAAAGCATACTTTTAATTGAATATAAGTTGCTTTTGGATTTGTCTCTACGTAAGATAATATCGATTATTGCTCTAATTCTCTGATTTTATCTTCCAAATCGGGAGAGAGGTAAGTTTGGAAATTTCCTTGCTCATCCGAATATATCAAATATGTTTTTAATTCGGGATGACTTTTGAGAAACTCTTTGGTTTTAGCCAAGCCCATTACCATGCATGCCGTAGCGTAACCGTCGGCAGTAGTGGCATCTTTAGCTACTATTGTAGCACTTAATAGATTATGATGTACGGGATAACCGGTCCGGGCATCTATGGTATGGGAATATTTCATGCCGTTTTTCTCAATAAATTTTCGATAGTTTCCTGAAGTTGCCACGGCTTCATTTTGCAGTTTTATTACAGCTTGTATCTCTCTTTTCATTTCATCTTCTATAGGTTTGTCAATTCCTATTGTCCAATCTGTGCCTTTCGGGTTTTTTCCGTTTACTCTTACTTCGCCGCCTACTTCCACTAAAAAATCTTGTATTCCTTTAGACAAAAAGAATTCGCTAATTACATCTACAGTATATCCTTGTGCTATGGCGTTGAAATCAAGTTGTATTTTAGGATTGGTTTTTAAAACCTTAATATTGGGAGTGTACCGGATATTTTTAGTAGGGTCAAATTCTATAACGGATTGCTTTTCGGAATCGTAGAATTTAATTTTTTCCAGTCCTACAAATTGCATTAAAGAATCTATTTGCGAAGAATCCACCACATCGAATATTTTTATCTCCTTTCCGCCGAATCCCCAAAAATCAATTAGAGGTTTTACGGTAGGGTCTAAGTTTCCGTTAGTGTTGTAATATACTTCAAATGATTTCCACAACACTTTAAAAAAATGTTCGTCTATATCACAAATAGAGTCACAGTTGTTAAACTTTGTAAGTGTAGAGTTTTCTACATAAAAAGAAACGCTATTGTCTATTGCCTTAAAGATAGAATCAACAGATTCGACGTAATTAACTTTTTTCTCGTCTTTATACGTAATATGATAGGTTGTACCTTGGGCTTCGCCGTTTATTTTTCTATAATCGGACTTTTGATTTTTTTGCGTTCCGCAAGATGTTATGATTAAAGCAGATAAGGCTAAAAATGTAAAAATTGTTTTTTGTTTCATGAGTATGATAATTTGAGTGTGTAAATATAAAAAACCCTCTGTATGCAACAGAGGGTTTAATGTTATTATTTTCTTAAGTATTTCAACAATTATCCTCCGAAGTCGTCAAATCTTACGTTTTCTCTCGGTACACCAAAATCTTCGCACATTTGTAAAACAGCTTTGTTCATCATAGGAGGTCCGCAGAAGTAATACTCAATATCTTCGGGGGCTTCGTGATATTTCAGATAATTGTCAATTAACGCTTGGTGTACAAATCCTACAAATCCGTCTCCGTCAGGGTCATCCAAACTTTTCTTTACTTTCCAATTATCTTCGGGGAGAGGTTCTGAAAGTACTACATAGAATTTAAAATTCGGAAATTCTCTTTCGATTTTTCTAAAGTCTTCAATATAAAAGAGTTCTCTTCTGGAGCGTCCTCCGTACCAATAAGATACTTTCCTTTTTGTTTTCATGGTATGGAACAAATGGAACAAGTGCGAACGCATAGGTGCCATTCCTGCTCCACCTCCGATGTATATCATTTCAGCATCGCTGTCTTCATTGATAAAGAATTCTCCGTAAGGACCGGATATGGTAACTTTGTCGCCTACTTTTCTGGAGAATACATAAGAAGAGCAAATTCCCGGATTTACATCCATCCAGTCGTTTTTATTTCTGTCCCAAGGTGGTGTGGCAATACGAATGTTTAGCATAATAATATTTCCTTCGGCAGGATGGTTAGCCATAGAATAAGCTCTTACCACGGGTTCATCATTAACCATTTTTAACTTCCAAAGGTTGTACTTATCCCATTCGTTTTTAAAAGTAAGCGGGTCTTTATGGTGGTCGGGATGGGCGGTAATGTCTATATCTTTAAAATCTACGGTAATAGGCGGTACATCAACTTGAATATATCCTCCGGCTTTAAAGTTAAGATTTTCGCCTTCGGGAAGCTGAACCACAAATTCTTTAATAAATGATGCCACATTGTAATTGGAGATAACGGTGCATTCCCATTTTTTGATTCCGAATACTTCTTCGGGAACTTTAATTTTCATGTCTTGCTTCACTTTTACCTGACAGCCCAATCGCCAGTGTTCCGCTATTTCTTTTCTGGTAAAATGAGGCTCTTCGGTAGGTAAAATTTCTCCTCCGCCTTCTAATACTTGGCATTTGCATTGCAAACAAGTACCACCGCCTCCACAAGCACTCGGTAGAAATATTCCGTTGTTGCTTAATGTGTTGAGAAGTGTATTTCCGGCATCTACTTCAATGGTTTTTTCATCGTTAATAACGATTTTTACTTTTCCTGAAGGGGTAAGTTTGGCTTTTGCAAAAAGCAAAATACTTACCAATAGCAAAATAACTACTAAAAATACAACTACGGTTACAATTACTGTTGTGCTCATTATCTTTAATTTAGTTTAATTATAATTCTATACCCATAAAACTCATAAATGCGATTCCCATCAATCCGGTAAGGATAAAGGTTATTCCCAATCCTCTGAGAGGGGCGGGAACGTTTGAATACCGCATTTTTTCCCGAATGGCGGCAATGGCTACAATAGCTAAAAACCATCCGATACCGGAGCCTAACCCGAAAGCAGTTGCTTCGGAAATGGATGCATATTGTCTTTCTTGCATAAATAAAGCACCGCCTAAAATGGAACAGTTTACGGCAATAAGGGGTAAGAAGATTCCCAAGGCTCCGTATAATGCGGGTGCAAACTTTTCTACAACCATTTCTACCAATTGCACCATGGAGGCAATTACTGCAATAAACATGATAAAGCTTAAGAAACTTAAATCTATGGATGCAAACTCTTCACCTAACCATGCCAATGCTCCTTCTTTCAATACATAATTTTCGAGCAAATAGTTAATGGGAACGGTAATACCCAATACAAAAATTACGGCTGCCCCGAGACCTACAGCTGTTTTAACGGTTTTAGACACTGCCAAATATGAACACATGCCCAAAAAGTAGGCAAATATCATATTGTCGATAAAAATGGATTTGATAAATATATTCAACTCGTTCATAGCGGATTATTTTAGTTTAATGACTTTCTATTAGTTTTTTATTTCGAGAGCGTTGAACCCAAATGATAATTCCTAATGTAATCAATGCCATTGGAGGAAGTATCATCATGTTGTTATTCATATATCCCATGTCGTATAATGCATCGGGGATGAGTTGAAATCCCAATAATTTACCCGAACCGAAAAATTCACGAAATACCGACACGATGATTAGAATGATTCCGTAGCCTAAGCCGTTTCCTAATCCGTCTAAAACGGAGGGCCATGGTTTATTTCCCAAAGCAAATGCTTCCAATCGTCCCATAATAATACAGTTGGTAATAATTAAACCAACGAATACCGACAGGGCTTTGCTCACGTCATATACGTAAGCTTTAAGCACTTGGTCCACTAAGATTACCAAAGATGCTACCACTACCAATTGAACGATAATCCGGATTCTGTTAGGAATAGTATTGCGTAACAAGGAGATTACCAAGTTACCTCCTACAAGCACTACAATCACGGAAAGTGCCATAACGATGGCTTGTTTTACCTGCACGGTAATAGCCAATGCCGAACATATTCCCAATACCTGTACGGTAATAGGGTTATTGTCATCAAGCGGGTCGGAGATGAGCCTCAAATTCTTTTTGGAAAATAACGGCTCTTTTTTCTCTTCGACTTTTGTAGCTGTTTCACTCATAATTAAACATTTAATTGTTTCTTAAAATAAGGAACATACGTTTTTAGGGTTCTTTCTATCATTTCAGAAACTCCGGTACTGGTAATGGTTCCACCCGTAATGGCATCTACTCCGTGCAAGTCTCCGGGTTCTGCACCGCCTTTGATTACTTTAATAGGTTTGAAATTTCCGTTTTCATCGAATATTTTCTTTCCTTTAAATTGTTCTTGAAAAGGTTTTTGTGCAATTTCCGCACCCAATCCGGGGGTTTCTGTTTTATGGTCGAAAGAAGCACCGTAAACAGTAGTCATATCTTCTTCCAATGCCAAATAGCCCCATATCGGTCCCCATAATCCTGTTCCTACCATTGGGATAATATAGTATTTTTTTCCATCTTTTTCTGCTATAAACAACGGATAATTTCTTTTTTCGGGCGGAAGGGATTTGTATTCTTTTTTTACATCCACATTAAATGCTTCTACACCTTTTTTTACGTTTCCGTTGTAATCTAAAACTATCTGATCTACAATGTATTTTTGAAAAAGTTCAGGAGCTTTATCCATATCGTCGGATTTCGACATTACTTCAATTGTGGTAAGAATGTCTCTCATTTTTTCTTTGCGAATATTGTCCACTTGCTTGGGCTTCAAGCTCATTGCAGCAATTGACAATACAGCTCCTACTACTACAACCATGATAGTAGCAAAAGCAAATGTGTAACCGTTACTGTTTCTATCGAATGCCATAACTTTAATTTATGCGGTTTTAACTCGTTTTAATCGTCGTTTAATATTTGCTTGAATTACATAATGGTCAATAAGCGGAGCCATGACGTTCATAAATAATATGGCGAGCATAACTCCTTCAGGGTAAGCGGGATTGAATACTCTAATGAGAATAGCAAACAATCCTGCCAAGAAGCCGTAAATAAGTTTTCCCGTATTGGTTTGAGCTGCTGAAACGGGGTCTGTAGCCATAAATACGGTTCCGAACATAAATCCTCCCAACATCAACTGATGGAGTGGTGAAATTTGCATTAGCGTGTTGGTTCCAAAAGCATTGAAAATAGCTGCCATTACATATCCTCCCAAAAACATGGAAAGCATAATGCGCCAACTTCCTATTCCGGTAAACAGTAGCACTGCAGCACCTATTAAGCAGGCTAGGGCAGAGGTTTCTCCAATAGACCCGGGTATAAATCCGAAAAATGCATCTGCCATGGAATACATTTGATTAAATTGTTCGATAGGCATATCTGCTGCTGCATCTCCAAGAGCCGTAGCTCCGGTAAACCCGTCTACTACTTGTCCTCCGTCGGTGTTTATCCAAACAGTGTTTCCCGACATTTTGGTGGGATAGGCAAAAAACAAGAAAGCACGTGCGGTTAATGCAGGGTTTAAAATATTCATTCCTGTTCCGCCGAAAACTTCTTTTCCTATAAGCACTGCAAATGCCGTAGCTACACCTACCATCCATAAAGGAACATCTACGGGCATTACCAGAGGAATGAGTAATCCGGATACCAAAAATCCTTCTTCAACGGAGTGTCCTTTAATAGAAGCAAAAAGAATTTCAATACCTAATCCTACGCCGTATGTTACGATGATTAGAGGAAGCACTTTCCATAAACCGAACATGAATTTATCCGTTAATCCTTCTCCTACTCCGGTCATTTCGCCAATGGCGAGAAAATGTTGATGACCTACATTCCAAATGCCGAAAAGCAGAGCCGGAATAAGGGCAATGATAACCGTAAACATGGTTCGCTTCAAGTCAATAGCGTCGCGTATATGAGCGCCTTTTGTGGTTACATGGTCGGGAACAAAGAAGAACGTTTCAATAGCATCGTAAGCCGGATAAAACTTTTCTAATTTCCCGCCTTTTTCAAATAACGGTTTGACGCTGTCCAATAAATTTCGTATCAATTTCATCGTTTACAGATTATTAACTACATTCTTTTTTAACTAAATCTAAAGCTTCTCTAATAATGCTTTGAGAATTTATTTTAGAAGTACAAGCAAATTCCGCTAACGAAAAATCTTCAGGGGCTACTTCATAAATTCCCAAGTTTTCCATTTGTTCCACATCTTGAATAATGCATGCTTTCAAAAGATGAACAGGATAAATATCCATAGGAATAAATTGCTCATATTGACCGCTTACTACAAATGCCCGTTCTTCTCCGTTGAGATTGGTGTCCAAATCGTATTCTTTGTTGGGCGTAAGCCAACTGCAGAATGTTCGGGAAAAGCTAAATCTGTCGGTAGAAGGTAACATCCAACCTAAAAATCGTTGTTTATGTCCTTCGGGAATAATGGTTACGGACGAATGATAAAAACCTAAATAACCTTCTTTTTCAACTTTGTCGCCGGTAAGCACTCCTCCCGATATGTAGCGAATATCTCCTTCTGTTTCATTGCCGTTTACAATACTTGAAATTTGTGCGCCTATATAAGTTTTAACGTATTGAGGATTTTTAACTCTTGAGCCTGCAAGGGCTATAATGCGCGTAGCATCAAAAATATTTTTATTAAATAATCTTCCTAAAAGAATAACGTCTTGCGGTGAAATTAC
>CAZLMS010000021.1:13055-13895 GCA_964560645.1 uncultured Flavobacteriales bacterium
GTTTCTCCTTTGTTAATGGGTTTTAAATGATGAATTTGAATACCCACATTTCCTGCAGGATGCGGTCCTGAAAATTTATTGATTTGTACGTTTTTAGCATTTAAAAATTCCGGTGCTTTAGTATGAACCGAAACATTTAAGTTTGCTTTTCCGTTTGTGAGTTTTGCCAATGCGTCTAACCCCTTTTGAAAATCGTCTCCTTGGCCGTTTACAATAAAATCATAGTCTGCTGCCAAAGGTTCAGTGTTAAAAGCTGATATGTATATATCGCGAGGAGTATCATCAGGATTGGCTATTATATCGAAGGGACGTTGTTTGATTACAGGCCACAATCCTGCATCTAATATATATTGCTTGATTTTACCGGCGTCTGCCGTGTTGATGTCTATCGAATCAAACTTTTTATGTTGAATTTCTTTATCCGGAAGGATTTTAATTTCTAAAATTCTTCTTTTGGCTCCCCGAACAATTTCTGCAATTTCCCCGCTTACGGGAGAAGCAAATTTTACCTTCTCATTATATTTATCGAAAAAAATAATGTCTCCCGCTTTTACTTCATCTCCCTGACGAACGGTAAGTTTAGGCGTTACTCCGTGAAAGTCGGGGGGCTTAATAGCAAAAGATGACGGGAAAGGAGCTTCGGAAAGTTGCTTTTGAGCTTTTCCTTTGAGGTTGATTGTTCCTCCTCTTTTAATTTTTATTTCAGACATAGCTTTGCTAAAAATTTAGGGGCAAATTTAAAAATTTGTTTATCCGATATGCATTTTTTTATTTTATCATTTCCGATGATATTTGTTTCTTGTGTAAATATTACTGTTTTATAGCACATTAAACCTATAC
>CAZLMS010000022.1:0-13884 GCA_964560645.1 uncultured Flavobacteriales bacterium
ATTCAAAAAAACAAAAAAGGAAAACCGGTAGTTATCAACCAAGTGGGATGGGCAGGAGTTCGCCTTGGAAAAATTGATATATTTTATCATCCCCAATCTGGTGAAAGTACTGCAAAAGCTTCTTTTTTTGATATTTTTTAACCTCTCTAACTTTCCTCCTTTCACAGTCTCTTGTTGAAAAGTGCATTTTTAACAACAATCTCATATTTACCAAAAGTTTTTATTTGTACAATACAAAATTCTATCTCATGGAATCTGCAGAAGAAAAAATTGCCCGGTTAAAAGAAAAATATGAGCTGCTCGGTCAAGACTGGACTGCTTACTTGGAAGGACTATTAGTGTCCAATCCGCTAACTTATTGGGATTATATTCACGTGGATACATTGCTCACCTTACAAAATCCCAAAACCGCTTTCCCCGACGAACTTATTTTTATCATCTATCATCAAGTTACGGAATTATATTTTCGCCTGTCCATACATCAACTGGAACAACTTGCCCACAACGGCAGAAATGTAAAAGAAAACGGGCAAGATATGGGCTGGAACGAAAAACTAAATGTAGATTTCTTTATTGAATCCGTCCGCCGAGTAAATACTTACTTTGAAGCCTTGACCAAATCTTTTGAGATTATGATTCAAGGAATGGAAAAAGAGCAATTTCTAAAATTCAGAATGGCTCTGCTTCCCTCAAGCGGTTTTCAATCCGCTCAATACCGGATGATTGAAATAATGTGCACCCCGCTCCACAACATTTTGGACAAAGAACATCGAGATGATTTTTCAGGATTCGTAACCGACTCTACCATTGAAAAAATGTTTGACTTTTTATATTGGAAAAAAGGTGCTATTGAATTGGAAACAGGAAAAAAGACGCTAACACTCAAGATGTTTGAAGAAAAATATACCGATAAACTTTTAGCCCATGCCAAATATTACAAAGACAAAAACGTTTGGGAAAAATACCTTTCTCTCTCCGAAGAAGATAAACAAAATCCTCAACTCATCAAACAGTTGAAAATGCTCGATGCCAACGTAAACATAAACTGGCCGTTGGTTCACTATAAAACCGCTGTGCGTTATCTTCAAAAAGAAAAAGGCGAAATTGCCGCTACCGGCGGTACAAACTGGCAAGAATACTTACCTCCGAAATTTCAAAAAAGAATATTTTTCCCCGACTTGTGGACCGCACAAGAAAAAGAAGAATGGGGTAAAAAATGGGTAGAAGAAAATTTATTATAGAACCATGAAGATAATTAAATCACTATCGCTTACACTTTTTTTCCTCGGTGTTGCACTAACCGTATTATCTTATTTATCGAAAAAAAACATCGCTTTAACCGATAATTGGAGGGAAGAACAAACCGTTGCAAACAACACAATAAAACCCGCTGAAGAACAATCAGTTTACGGATTCTCAAAAAAAGACTATTTAATTTACGAAGGCGTCATAGCTCCCAACTCTTTTTTGTCGGAAATTCTGCTCAAACATCACGTTTCTTACCCTGAAATAGACAAACTGGTGAAAAAATCAAAAGATGTTTTCGACGTACGGCGATTGGCTTCCGGAAAAAATTATGCAGTTATTTGTAGAAAAGATTCTTCCGAAAAAGCCGAATATTTTATCTATGAACCTACTCCTACTCAATATGTGGTTTTTCCCATTGCCGATTCATTGCCTGTTTATAGAAAAGAAAAAGAAATTACTGTAAAAGAACGGTTTGTGGAAGGAAAAATCACCTCTTCCCTTTATGAAAGTTTGCAAAAACAAAAAGTAAGCACTGCCTTAGCCGTAAAACTTTCTGAAATATATGCCTGGACAATAGACTTTTACAGAATACAAAAAGGCGACCGTTTTAAAATAGTTTACGAAGACCTGTACGCCGACAACAAATATATTGGCACGGGACAAATAAAAGCCGCTGTTTTCTATCACAATAACGAAGCCATTGAAGCATATCATTTCAAAAAAGAAAATATAGACGACTATTTCGACGAAAACGGCAAATCTCTCCGGAAAGCCTTCTTAAAAGCTCCTCTTAAATTCAGCCGGATAAGTTCCCGCTATTCATTGCGGCGATATCATCCCGTGCAGAAACGATTTAAAGCCCATTACGGTACGGATTATGCTGCTCCCAAAGGCACTCCTATTATGGCTGTAGGCGACGGTAAAGTGATAGAATCCCGTTATTCCAAATTTAACGGCAATTATGTGAAAATAAGACACAATTCCACTTACACCACTCAATATCTTCACATGAGCAAAAGAGCCGTAAAAGTAGGGCAATACGTAAAGCAAGGTCAAATTATCGGGTATGTGGGCAGCACCGGATTGGCTACCGGACCTCATGTTTGCTTCCGTTTTTGGAAAAACGGCAAACAAGTTGACCATCTTAAAGAAAAATTTCCTTCCGCGACTCCCGTTCCCGAAAAATATAAAGCAGAATTCGATTCTTTAAAGAATTATTACAGGGAAATCCTCTTTCCTGATGATAAACTTCAAGCTTCCGCCCCTTAGATTTTGAATAAAAAAATTTCCAATTCTTAAAAAGTTATCCACCGTTTGTGTGGAAATTTAAACCGCTCGGCATTAAATTATCCCTTAAAAAATTTTACCTTTGTTTAATATTTCAAAATCTTAAAATCATGCTAACCGAAAAAGGAAAAAAAACATTAAATGGCGACCTTTCCATATTAGGAATTAAGGAAGGCATCGCTCATTGGAACTTATCTCCAAAAGAATTAGCTGAAATTACCGTTGCTAAAAAACAAGGCGTTATTGCCTCGAACGGAGCTTTAGCCGTAAACACCGGGGAATTTACCGGGCGTTCGCCTAAAGACCGTTTTATCGTGAAAGATGATATTACGAAAGACACCGTATGGTGGGGAGATATTAACATCCCTTTTGACCCCGACAAGTTTGATGCACTTTACAATAAAGTGATTGACTACTTGAACGGCAAAGAATTTTTCGTAAGAGACGCTTACGCATGCGCCGATGAACGATATAGAATGAACCTGCGTGTAATTACCGAATATCCTTGGAGCAATCTTTTTGCATACAACATGTTTTTACGCCCCACGGAAGAAGATTTGCAAAACTTCCTGCCCGATTGGCATATTGTAAATGCTCCGGGGTTTAAAGCCAATCCGGAAATAGACGGCACACGTCAGCATAACTTTGCCATAATCAATTTTTCTAAGAAAATTTTACTTATTGGCGGAACTGGATATACCGGAGAAATCAAAAAAGGTATCTTTAGTGCTTTGAACTTTATTCTTCCGCATGAGAAGAATGTATTATCTATGCACTGCTCTGCAAACATTGGTAACGAAAAAAACGATACCGCCTTGTTTTTCGGTTTGTCCGGCACAGGAAAAACCACGCTTTCTTCAGACCCGAATCGTCGTTTAATCGGAGACGACGAACACGGCTGGACTGACGATAATGTATTCAATTTTGAAGGCGGATGCTATGCCAAAGTAATTAATCTTTCGGAAGAACAAGAACCTCAAATTTTCCATGCTATTAAAGAAGGTGCTTTACTGGAAAATGTGATATTAAACGACAAAAACGAACCCGACTATACCGATGGTTCTATTACGGAAAACACCCGTGTTTCTTATCCTATATATTATATAGACAACATAGCCGAACCTTCTGTAGGCGATATTCCTAAAAACATTTTCTTCCTTACTTGCGATGCCTTCGGAGTATTGCCTCCTATTTCCAAACTCACCATGGGACAAGCCATGTATCATTTTATTTCGGGATATACCGCCAAGGTAGCCGGAACCGAAGAAGGAATTACAGAACCGCAAACTACTTTTTCCGCATGTTTCGGAGCGCCTTTTCTTCCGTTACACCCTACCACCTATGCTAAAATGCTCGGAGAAAAAATGCATAAGCATAAGGTAAATGTATGGCTGGTGAATACCGGTTGGTCCGGTGGCCCTTACGGAGTTGGCAGCAGAATAAAATTGCGATATACAAGAGCCATGATTACGGCAGCACTTAACGGACAATTAGATAATGTAAATTATGTAACTCATGAAATTTTCGGGTTACAAATGCCTGTAGAATGTCCGGATGTTCCTTCTGAAATTCTCAATCCGAGAAACACCTGGAGCAATAAAGAAGAATATGATAAAACTGCTACAAATTTGGCAGAAAAATTTGTAACTAACTTTAAAAAGTTTGAAGACCAAGCCGATGAAGAAACTCTTGCAGGAGCCCCAAAACATATAGTAAATATATAGTTTAAATTATAATATGAAAACACTAAAAAACATAGCGTTGGTTCTTTTATTTGGAAGTTCGGTTATCATTTCTTCTTGTAAAAAAGAATATGCAAAGTACGACAACATGGAAGTTGTTGAAGACACTTATACAGGAACCGTATCTATAGGTTCAACAGGTAACGACCCCGGAGGAGATTTTACAGGCTCTTTTGATTCCGGCACTTATTCTTTTGTATGGGATAACCCCAAAAAAAGAGCAGAATTAAATTATGACATTACTACTTCATCCGGTTCTGTTCAATTTATCATCAATGATGCAAAAGGCAACAAAGTATTAGACGTAACCAGAGCTGCCGGAAGCGATGATACATTTTCAGGTGTTACCGAAGAAGGAAAAAAAGGAAAATGGCTTATAAAAATTATATTCACACAATTTAATGGAGACGGTAGTTTTTCAATTTCTCCGGGAGAGTAAAATTAACTCCTATTTCCCAATAAAAAAGGCTTGCCTTCCGGCAAGCCTTTTTTATTCAATTTCCATTGCAATTTTTCAATTGTCTAATAACTTCCGAAGGATTTTCGGAGTTGAAAATAAAACTGCCGGAAACCAACACATCTGCCCCGTATTGAACCAATTTAGCTGCATTTTCCGTAGTTACACCGCCGTCCACCTCTATTAAAGCCGCAGATTCTTTAGCAATAATTAAAGACTTTAGCTGTTCTATTTTTTGATAAGTATGTTCTATAAATTTCTGCCCTCCGAAACCGGGGTTTACAGACATAATCAGCACCAAATCCAAGTCTTGGATAATGTCTTGCACCATATTAACAGGTGTGTGCGGATTAAGCGCTACCCCTGCTTTCATGCCTGCAGCCTTAATGGCATGTACGGTTCTGTGCAAATGCACACCGGTTTCTAAATGAACGGTTAATATATCTGCGCCGCAATCTTTAAATTCTTGTATATATCTTTCGGGTTTTTCTATCATTAAATGAACATCAAAGAGCTTTTTGGCGTGTTTTTTAATGGCTTTAATAACCGGCATGCCAAAAGATATATTAGGCACAAACATGCCGTCCATTACATCCACATGAAACCAATCTGCGGCACTATTGTTTATCATCTCAATATCAGGAAGCAAATTGGAGAAATCCGCAGAAAGAATAGAAGGAGCTACTAATGGTCTTTGCATGGTTTTTGTGCAAATATACAACTATAAGAAAAGCCTGATAAACCTGTCCAAATATAACTTTACTTTTATGATATAAATAGGTGCAGTGAGTTTATTGTCCAAGTTTTTTTGTCCTATTAACATTAACCTGTAACCTACTCCACCTCCTACCGCCAAGTATCTTACAGGCTCGTACATGCCTATCATCGCAGGTTCATAATGCAACAAGAAATACGTAGGTGAGGTATGCGAATTATTGTTATATTGATAACGCGCCCAACCTAAACCAAACTGCACCGGAATACTGAGCCACCATTTATCCTGTTTGTAATATACATACTCAAAATAAGGAGACAGATAGGCATATTTTAAAAAACTCTTATCCGAAGGACGAAAAACATCAGAAGTTATCCAGTTATATCCGATTCCTATTTTGACTTTTTTATTAAAGTTTAACCCTACCTTTACCCCGAATATTCTTGCCTGTCGATTAGATATAAATGAATTTCTGCTATCTACTTTAAAATCAAGTTGGGGCTTTTGCTTTAAACTATAGGAGATGGTATCGAAAAATTGTGCTTGAGAATATCTAACGCTTACAAATAAAAACAAAACAAGGAAAGCAATTAGCTTTCCTTGTTTTTGATACTTGTTAATATTATTGCACATTCAAATTATAAATTAATGTCCGCCACCTCCGTCTTCTTCTCCTTCTTCGAGCGGAACTGTTTGAGGAATGAAATCTACATCTTTACCCGGCTTGCTGTAATCATAAGGCCAACGATAAACTACAGGAAGTGCTCCGGGCCAGTTTCCGTGTATGTGTTCTACGGGTGTTGTCCATTCCAAAGTATTGGCTTTCCATGGGTTTTGGGTAGCTTTCTGGCCTTTAAACATACTGTGGAAAAAGTTAAAGAAAAATACCACTTGCCCAAGTATGCCGATAAAAGCAAAAATAGAAACCATCTCATTAAGAGGAATAAATGCATCAAACAATTCAAACTCGGAATTGGTATAATAACGTCGAGGTACACCTGCAAGACCTAAGAAGTGCATTGGCATAAATGTTCCGTAAGCACCAATAAAAGTCAACCAAAAATGCAAGTATCCCATTTTGTTATCCATCATTCTTCCAAACATTTTCGGGAACCAGTGATACACACCTGCAAACATTGCCAATACTGCAGAAACTCCCATTACAATGTGAAAGTGAGCTACCACAAAATAAGTATCATGTACGTTAATATCCAATGCGGAATCAGCAAGAATAATTCCGGTTAAACCTCCCGAAACAAAGGTAGAAACCATCCCCATAGAAAAAATCATTGCGGGAGTATAGCGAATCGTACCTTTCCATAAAGTGGTAATATAGTTAAACGCTTTTACCGCGGAAGGAATAGCAATAAGCAATGTGGTAAACACAAACACCGAACCCAAGAACGGATTCATTCCTGTTACATACATGTGGTGTCCCCATACGATAAATGACAAAAATCCGATTGCCACAATAGAACCAATCATTGCCTTGTATCCGAAAATAGGTTTTCTACTGTTTATGGAAATAATTTCGGAGGTCAATCCCAACGCCGGAAGAATAATAATATATACCTCAGGATGTCCTAAAAACCAAAATAAATGTTCATATAAAATAGGACTTCCTCCTTGATAATCAAGCAGTTTACCTCCTATATAAATGTCAGATAAATAAAAGGATGTTCCTAATGTTCTGTCAAAAATCAACAACAATGCTGCTGAAAGCAACACCGGGAAAGAAAGCAATCCTAAAACAGCAGTTATCAATAATGCCCAAACAGAAAGCGGTAAGCGGGTCATCGTCAAACCCTTTGTACGTAAGTTCAACACGGTAACAATATAATTCAAACCTCCGATTAAAGAGGAAGCTATAAAAATTGCCATACTAATTAACCACAAAGTTGTTCCCAAACCCGAACCGGGAACTGCTTCGGGTAATGCAGATAAGGGCGGATACATGGTCCATCCTGCGGAAGCGGGTCCGCCTTCTACATACATGGATATTAACATAATCACACTTGAAAGGAAAAACAACCAGTATGAAAGCATGTTTAAAAATCCTGAAGCCATATCCCGTGCTCCGATTTGTAACGGAATGAGCAAGTTGGCAAAGGTTCCGCTTAATCCTGCCGTAAGAAGAAAGAATACCATAATGGTTCCGTGCATAGTTCCCAACGCTAAATACATATTGGGGTCTAAAACTCCGTCGGGTGCCCATTTCTCACCCAAAAAGAACGTAAGAATTTTAAAACTTTGCCCGGGCCATCCTAACTGAAGACGGAACAATGCCGACATAATCATCCCAACGGTAGCCATAAACATCCCCGTTAATAAAAACTGACGGGCAATCATTTTGTGGTCTTGACTAAATATGTACTTGGTCAAGAAACTTTCTTCATGGTGATGATGTGCATGTGCTTCTGCTGCCATTATTATAAGTTTTTAATTTTACTTGATTTATTTTCTAACTCAGCCGTAGAGGTTGAAATAAATTCTTTTTGTTGATTCAACCAGTCATTAAATTTATCTTCAGATTCTACGATAATATCCATTTGCATATTATAGTGAGATGCCCCGCAGATTTTATTACATAACAATATATAATCAAAATCGGGATTTTTTGTCATTTTTCGCATTTCCTCGGTAGTAACAGTAGGAATAAAATTGATGGAGGTCTTCATACCCGGAACGGCATTCATTTGCGCTCTGAAATGAGGCATGTAAGCACTATGAATTACATCTTGGGAACGAATAATAAATTTAACCGGACGTCCTACCGGAAGATGGAATTCTCCTTTTACAATTTTGTCGTCTTTTGCATGAACATCTGCAGAATCAATACCTAAAAAATTCGCTCCATTAATTCTTCTTACGGATGCTTCACCTAAGATATTGTCTTTTCCCGCATATCTGGCCGTCCAATCAAATTGTTTTGCGTATAGCTCAATTACAATAGGTTCTTCTTCCGGTTCTGCCACAATTTCATTCCATGTTTTCAAACCGTAAATAATGATAATTGCCAAAAAAGAAGCTGGTACTATTGTCCATATCATTTCAAGTTTGTTACTGTGAGGAAAGAATACTGCTTTAGCTCCGGGTCTGTAGTAATATTTCCATGCAAAGTAAAAAAGCAGTATTTGAACAATAACCCATGCAATATTAATAACCCAAAGGTTAAAATTCATCAAAGAGTCTACATCTTCTCCGTGTAATGATGCCGAAGGCGGGAGCAAATCGTCTCCGTATTCTTTTATTAGCCAAAAATAGAATCCGAACAGAGCTATTCCGCCAATTAAAAACAACCATGCTTGCGTTCTGTGTTGATGTGGCGGTATATCTTCTTCTCTTTTTCCGCTTAATATTTTAGACAGCTCAAAAACTTTTACAAGTTGTACGAGAGCTATAAGCCCGAAAAATACTACTAAACCTAAAATAATGTTTTCCATCTCCTTGACTTTTTAGTTTTGTTCTAAATGTAAACTTTCATCTAAATATGCATGATGTTTCACCAATAGAGGTGCTTTTGTCAATGCATTAAATACTACTAACATAAACAAACCAAGGAAACCCAAAAATAAACCGATTTCCACAAATCCTAAGTGACCATGGTTACGCATTGTTCCGGGAGTAATAAGAAAATATGCATCCAGCCAGTGGAAAATAAAGATAATAATTCCTGTTAATGCCAATAAAGCCTGACTTCTCTTGTTGTCCTTATCCATTAACAAAAGCATGGGAAAAATAAAGTTTCCGATTACCATCATCCAGTATCCTACGGTATAGTCTTCAATTCGAGGAATGAAATAAGTTACTTCTTCGGGGATGTCTGCATACCAAATTAACATATATTGTGAGAACCAAAGGTAAGTCCATAAGAAACTTACGGCAAACATCCATTTACCCATATCTTGCAAGTGGTATTTGGTAACGAACTGCAAGTATCCTTGACTTTTTAAATACACCACGATAAGTGTTGCAGCAGTAATAAAACTAATCCACATGCCCGAAAACACGTACCATCCGTACAACGTACTAAACCAATGGGTGTCTATAGACATTAACCAGTCCCACGCCGCTACGGTAGAAGTGAAACCGAAAAATACCAAAAACATAGCTGAGGAACGCTGATTTTTAAGAAACCAACCTTTATCGTCCGGCATTTCATCTTCCATTAAAGAACGCTTACGCATTACTTTGGCAAACCAAATATACACTCCGAGAAATACCAATGCTCTAATCCAAAAGAACGGAAGATTCAAATAAGGCGTTTTATGTTGCAATATCGGGTCATGGGCAACTGCTTCCGGGTCCATCCAGTGATATAAATGATTGAGATGGAAAGAGCCTGCCAACCACACAATTACCAAAAATGCTGCTCCTATGGGAAGATATTCCGCTATGGCTTCAAAAACCCTTTTAAATACTACAGCCCATCCTGCTTCGGCAGCGTATTGAACGGCTATAAAAAACACCGCTATCAAAGCTATTCCAAAGAAGAAAAAACCGTTTATTAAAATGTTAGACCACAACCGAGTGGATGCCACATGATGGGCTTCTTCTCCATCTGCTCCAAATACGCCCATTAAACCGGCTATAAAAGCCACAATACCAATTCCTATGAGAGTGTATATTACTTTTTTTAAGCCGGGTGTAAATGTATATTGTTCCATTTACTTAATTTTTAATTGTTTAACTATTTGTTGATTGTTCTGTTTTTGTTGAATCCGAATTTGTTGTTACATTATGCACATCGCTGGTAGGATGTATTCCTTGTAGCGAACGTACATAATGTATTATTTTCCATCTTTCTTCATGGTTTACCTGAGAAGCATGTGCGCCCATCATCCCTTTTCCGTAATAAATCGTATGATAAATATGACCGTCTTTCAATGCTTTGATTCGCGGAAGGGTATAGGACGGCGGGTTAATAAAATCTGAATTTTGAGCTACTTGCCCGTCTCCTTCTCCTTTTTTGCCATGACAATGCAAACAGTATTTTTCATACAACACTTTACCCTCTTCTATAATTTCTTTAGAATGTACAAACGGTGTTTTCAATTCTTGACCGGCAAGCTCATAACCTTCATTATCATTAGCATACCCAAAAGGAACATATCCTCTCGGAATGGTATTTTCTACCGGAGGAAGCGCTTCCATTTTATTGTTAAAAGAAAACTGCTCGTATTCTCCGTACGTTTCAAATGAAGGAGAGCGGTACATGTCCGGCATATATTCCAAACCCGGGCTGTTTGGGTCGGAAGTACATGAATACAGCATGGATAACATAATTGCTGCAACCGCAGATGAAGTTTTAATATTTTTCTTCATGTGTTTCATTATTTTTCAAATACTTCTACCGGGTTAGTAGATTGTAAAATGTTTTTAATTTCCTCTTCGCTAATTCCGTGATTTTGTGCCGGTATAACTTCAATGGCAAAATGATCGTCCGTGGTACGAGGATGTGGATTTCTTGCTTTAATTCCGGGTAAAGTCCAATTTAAAAGAAAGTAAGTAAGTGCCATTCCGTGTGCCGTACACAATACCGTAAATTCAAAAGTAATCGGGATAAAAGACGGCAAGTTTTGGTAAAAATGAAAGTTCGGCTTACCTCCTATATCCATAGGCCAATCTACTATCATAAAGTAATACATTCCAAGCAATGCCAGCGACATCCCTATTAAACCGTATAAAAATGCGGCTTGGGCTATTCTTGTCCACTTCATTCCGATAATCTTCTCTATTCCGTGTACCGGAAAAGGAGAATATACGGTATTGATGTGAATTCCTTTTTCTACAATGGCTTTAGCGCCATTTTTCATCACATCGTCATCGTCGTATAATGCATATATTTTTTTACCGCTCATATTTTAAATCTTAATGATTTCCTTGATTTTGTTTTTTGTAATTCTCACCGGATATTTTCAAAATAGATTTTAATTCATTTAAAGCTAATACGGGGAACGAACGTGCATACAGCAAGAACAAAGTAAAGAAAATTCCAATAGTCCCCAAGAATACCCCGATATCTACAAAAGTAGGATGGAACATTTCCCAGCTTGACGGAAGGTAATCTCTATGAAGTGATGTAACAATAATTACAAACCGCTCAAACCACATACCGATGTTTACAATAATGGACAGAATAAATGATAGAATTAAACTTGTTCTGATTTTTCTAATCCAGAATAATTGCGGCGTAATCACGTTGCAAGTCATCATAGACCAATATGCCCACCAATAAGGTCCTGTTACACGGTTTAAGAAAGCATATCCTTCATATTCCACTCCGGAATACCAAGAGATAAACAACTCTGACAAGTATGCCACCCCAACCATGGAACCTGTAATTATAATCACAATATTCATGTATTCGATGTGTTTAAGCGTAATGTACGCTTCTAAATGCAACACCTTTCTGGCGATAAGCAATAAGGTTTGCACCATAGCAAATCCGGAAAAAATAGCTCCCGCCACGAAGTAAGGAGGGAAAATAGTGGTGTGCCATCCGGGGATTACAGAAGTGGCAAAGTCCATGGATACTATAGAGTGTACAGAGAATACCAAAGGTGTAGCCAAACCGGCAAGTACCAAGGAAACTTCCTCAAAACGTATCCATGCTTTAGCATCTCCCGACCATCCGAAACTCAATATAGAATAGATTTTTTTAGATGCCGGTCGAATAGCTCTGTCTCTAATTGTGGCAAAATCGGGAATTAGTCCGATATACCAGAAAACTAACGAAACGGAAAAGTATGTAGAAATAGCAAATACGTCCCACAATAGCGGCGAGTTAAAGTTTACCCATAAAGAACCAAATTGGTTAGGGATAGGCATTACCCAATAAGCCATCCAAATTCTACCCATGTGGATACCGGGAAAAACGGCTGCCATCATCACGGCAAAAATGGTCATTGCTTCTGCCGAACGGTTAATAGCCATTCTCCAACGTTGGCGGAATAACAACAATACCGCAGAAATCAAAGTTCCGGCGTGACCAATACCTACCCACCACACAAAGTTGGTAATGTCCCATGCCCAACCGACAGTGTTATTCAAACCCCAAACTCCGATACCGGTGCCTATCAAGTACAGGATGCATCCTATTCCCCACAGGGCTAATAAAGCCGACAAGGATAATACTAAATAGTATAGTTTTCCGGCTTTTCCTTCTACAGGGGCACAAACATCTTCGGTGATTTGATGATACGTTTTATCACCTAAAATCAACGGGGTTCTAATATCTGCTTCTTTGTGCATTTATCTGAGTTTTATGAATGTTCTACTTCTTCTTGTTTATGACCATTTTCTTCTTCATGTTTCATTACAATGGTCTTCTCGGTGTTTCTTACTTTGGTCATATACCAAATATTGGGTTGAATTCCTACTTCTTCCAATAAATGGTATGAACGATTGTGTTGTGCATTGGTTCTCACTTGAGATTTTTCATTATTTAAATCTCCAAAAGTAATAGCATTTGTAGGACACACGGAAGAACATGCTGTTTGAATAGCTCCGTCTTCTACCGGATGTCTTTCTTTCTTAGCTTTTAATTTTCCTTCTTGAATTCTTTGTACACACAACGAACATTTTTCCATTACCCCTCTGGTTCTAACCACCACATCGGGATTAAGCACCATTCTTCCCAAATCGTTTTGTGATGGATTAACTTCCGTAAATTTCTTGTAAGCCGTATAGTTAAACCAGTTGAAACGACGCACTTTATACGGACAGTTATTGGCACAATATCTTGTTCCGATACAACGGTTATATACCATTTGATTTAATCCTTCCAAGCTATGGTTAGTAGCCGCTACCGGACAAACCGTTTCACAAGGCGCATGATTACAATGCTGACACATTACCGGTTGATGTGCTACTTCGGGATATGCGGAAGGTACTTCCATTGCATCGTAATTGCGTTCTCCTCCATGTTCAAAAATGTTTTCGGGGTCTGCATCCGAGCTGAAATAACGGTCTATTCTCAACCAATGCATTTCACGGTTTCTTCTCACTTCGTCTTTTCCTACCACAGGGACATTATTCTCTGCCGTACAAGAAACCACACATGCGGCACATCCGATACATTTATTTAAATCTATGGTCATTCCCCAGCGATGTCCTTTATCAATATCGTGTGGAGGCCACAAATCCAATTCTTTTACATGTTTTTTCTGCCCGTAAGCGTCTATCAAAGCTACCGTAGGATTCCAAGTTTCCCGGTCTTGTTTTTTATAGGTATTGATGTCTGTTTCATTCACAATCTTTCTACCCATCATAGTATGGTGGGTCTGTGTACAGGCTATCGGGTATGTTTTATCTGTTTTTTCCAAAGAGGCTCCTGTAGCATAATAATTAAACACACCGTCTTTAAAAGTTACAAAAGGATAAGCATTTTTACCGATAGGCGTACCTTCTACCACGGCTGTTTTTTGACCGTA
>CAZLMS010000023.1:0-13771 GCA_964560645.1 uncultured Flavobacteriales bacterium
ATTTTATACAATGTAGTATCAATAACTTGCTTTGCCTCTTCAGTTAAATAGGCTTTATCGAACGGATAGTAAATATTTTTGATAATAATGGGTGTTTTGGGAACACCTTTTAAATAGAGGGTGTTCATGTGAATGGTATCGGACTGCATGATGTCTTCCGTAGAAACCGTGAGTTCTTTGTCGTAATACCCTTCTTTTTGGAAACGGATTTTATAATTGTTTCCTTGTTGTAATTCAAAGAAATATTGTCCGTTATCATTGGTTGTAGTTTTGGTTAAAAACATGTTTTCTCCCGTTTCGGGGTCAACCAGCAATAAAGAAACCGTAGCGCCTTTAAGGGGAGTGTCATTTTCTCGGATTTCCCGTACCGCACCGTTGGTTGTGTCTGCTCTTGCTAATGTGTCGGAAGAAATTGCTAAAGAATCTTTTGCAGCAGTTTCAAAACCTGATGTGAGTTTTATATCTGAGCTGTCTTTCGATTCGAATACTGTTCCTTCCACCACAATTTTAATAAACTCGAGCATGGTAAATTCATAAATATCATCGCAGCAGGTTTCGTTTTTTAACGCCACTCCTCCAGGGCGGTTCGATACTAAAAATCCTTTTTCGGGAGAATTACTGATAGTGTAATACACATCATCATAGCTGGAATTTAACGGATAACCGATGTTTACAGGTTTTAAAAAGCGGTTTACCTGTCCGGTGGTTTTAAAGATGTCAAAGCCGCCTAAACCGGGCCATGCATTGGAACTGAAATAAAGCGTTTTGTTGTTGTTGTCGTAATAGGGGGTTATTTCGTCGCCGGGAGTATTGATTTTACTGCCCACGCTTTTGGCTTTTTTATATGTTTCTTTTCTTTCGTCATAGATGGTATAATATATGTCATATCCGCCTTTTCCCCCCTCTCTGTTACTGGCAAAATACAAGACTTCGTACCCTTTTTTGGGTTCGGTTCCTACTGTGGGTTGGGTGGAATTATATCCGGGAATGTTTACTCCTCCGGCTTCTATTTTTTCAGGATTGCTCCATTGTCCGTTTTCTCCTTTTTTACTGACATATATCTGGCAGATGGTTTTGTAATCTTCGTTGGTTTTACAAATGGTGCAATAAAATTTGGTTGAATCTATGGAAAAAGTTCCGTTGGCCACATGATGTTCATCGGAGTTAAAGGGTCCTTCAAAGGGTTTGTAAAACACCCAATCTTCAAAATTTTTCTTTGCCCAGTATAGTTTACGGGTTTTGGGTTTTTGTTTTTCTTCACGAATGTTGTAATATTCGATTTTATCAGTTCTTAAAGAGCTGTAATACATTAGTGTGTCGTTGTAATAACGGGGTGCCGCTTCCATGTGTGCTTTGTTGATGGAAGTGTCGAGATGTACTAAATTGACTTTCAATTCGTTTTCTATAAGTTTTTTAGATAACTCACATGATTCTATTTCGTATTTCAATAATTTTCTGATGCTTTTGTCACCAGCTGCTGCTTTATGTTTCTTTTTAAAATCGTTAAAATTGTCTAACGCTTTATCGTAATCCTGTTCATGGATTTTATTAAGTTGGGCGATATAAAACAATGCCATGGGATAACGGTCGGGGTCGGCTTCATATACTTTTTGATAGTGTTCTAATGCGGGACCGTAATCTCTGGCTTTAAGATACAATCCGGCTATTTTATACTCAAAATCAAGATTATCCGGTTTTTGGTCGAGATATTTTTGATAATAATCAATGGCGGAGTAGTAATCTCCGTATTTTTCGGCTTGTTTTCCCAGTTTTTTCAGTTGCCGGGGTTTGAGGTTCAATGAATCTATTTCTTGACGTAAATAATCTTCTTGTTGGGAATATGCTAACAACCCCCAACTCATAGCAGTCACAAGTGCAAATAAATATTTAAAGTCTTTCACAGGGAACCGTAATTTTTTGCAACAAAGTACTCGGAGCAGTATAAATAATGGAAAACTCCCAAGCACCTCTACCGTTAGACACTGAACTTAAACTCGATACATTAAAATCATAGCTGATTCCGATATCCAGATTTTGAATTTTAGCGCCTACAATAATAGCCGCGGCATCTAAAATATCCGCTTGTATGATATTGCTTCGCAACATAGGCCCGGCAAAAACGGATTTTAGTTGATATTTATTTTTCGGTAATTTCATTCCTAAGGAAGAACCAAAAGTTATTTCTCTGGCTTTTCTTTCGTGCATGAAGCTGATGTTGGGATATAGAAACCATTGCTCGTTTATGTCGTAAATACCGCCGGCATGGAACACTTTTCTTAGGGCTTTTCTTCCGTCTCCTTTATCAAAAAGGGTTTCCTTCGGAGAGTTTACATGAAACAATGCCAATCCTGCGACGGGTGTTATTTTACCGAACTTATGAGACCAGGTAACTCCCGTGTTGATGTCCAGATATTTAGCTTTGTTTGTACCAATGGTTTCTCCGGAAGATTTACTTTCGCTGTCGAAATGTCCGGTGGAACGAATGTAAGAATCGCCAAAATCATAAGTACCGTTTGATACCTGAACATATCCGGGTTGTAGTCCGATACTTATTTTATGTCCGTCAATATTCATTTGATATGAACCGCCGACATATATTTTCATGGTATTTAAACCGGCAATATCTTCCGTTTGGTCGCTTACCACAATTCCTCCTACACCTATAGTAGCATTTTTTAAATGGATGGGTTGGTCATAACCTAATGTTAAGGTTTTGTAGGTGTAATATCCTGCTCCGGGAAAATTCCATTGGATACGATAGTTGTTCATTACTCTCCAGTCTCCGTTAAAACGACCTGTATTTGCAGGATTTTGAGTTAACGGTGAGGCATAAAATTGAGTAAAATGAATGTCTTGGGCATTTAACCCTATTGAAATACAGCTTACTATAAAAGCAAAAGATATTTTTACAATGTTTTTCAATTCTTACTTATCTTTGGGTGGTAAAATTAAGCAAAAAAGTAAAATTTGACCGTTTAACATTGAAAAAAAGATATACTAATGAGAATTAAGGTTTTACAGTTATTACTATTTGTTTTTATCGGATTTTCGGCGCACTCGCAAATTGTTATTAACAGTATTATTGCTAATAAAACTACGGGATGTGCTCCGGAAAACGGAATTACTCTTACTTATGATGCTACGGGGAACATTGAAAATATTTCGTGGGACTTCGGAAACGGTCAGTCAAATGTAGGAAGCTCTACGGTTTCACCGACTTATACAGCCCCGGGTACGTACACCGTTACTTTGCAATTGAGCAATAGCGCCGGCGATTCCGATACGGAAACATTAACCATAACCATTTTTGAAAAGCCCGTGGCAAATTTTTCGGCTACGGATACTTCGGGATGCGTGCCGCTTTCTGTGGATTTTACCGATTTGTCAACTTCTAACGGAGGTAATATCGTTTCGTGGCAATGGACTTTTAACGACGGAACAACGACATCGCCTACCATTCCAAATCCTTCGCATACCTTTTCGATTGAAGGAACTTTTCCTGTAGTATTGCTGGTAGTGGATGACAACGGTTGTGCGGATGACACTACTATTACTTTTTCTACTTCCAATCCTGCTGTGGCAGCATTTTCCGCTAATCCCACTTTTGGTTGTGAACCGCCGTTAAGTGTAACATTTACCGATAATTCTTCCAGCTCTTATCCTTTAACATATAACTGGGATTTTGGTGACGGAAATTCTTCAACCGACCAAAATCCCGTGAATACTTATTCCAATTACGGAACATATACCGTAAATCTAACCGTAACCCAATCTACCGGCTGTCAAACAACTGTTTCTATGCCTAATCTGATAAGTATAGCTCCGGTTGTGGCTGATTTTACCATGAATGATGACAGTATTTGTGCAGGGACTTCCGCTATTTTCAATGCTTCATCCACTCAAATTGGGAATCAATACAGTTGGGACTTTGGAACCGGCGTAGGTTTTACTACTCCCTCGTCGAGTGCCGGAACTTCTTTTAATTATGCTACACCGGGAATATATACCGTAACACTTGCCGCTACCTACAACGGAGGATGTGGAGATACCATTTCCAAAGTTATTTTGGTGGATGAGGTAACTTCCGATTTTTCCGTTCTTAATTCTTATTACAGTTGCGATGTGCCTTACACAGTGAATTTCGGTGCTTCTTCCACTTCTGCTTTTACAATCATTACGGACTATACATGGAATTTTGGTGACGGAAATGTGGGAACGGGTAATCCGGCATCGAATACTTATAATGCTTCCGGTGTGTATAATGTAACACTTACCACGACTAATCAGAGCGGATGCTCGGATACTAAGATTATCCCTCAAGCTGTGGTTATCAATAAATTGACGCCTTCCATTAATATTACATCCATTCCGCCGGTTGGAGAACGCTGTATTGATATGGATGTTACTTTTAACAATGCCACTTCTACGGGAGGAATTGTTTCCGACCCTGTTATTTCCGTTACATGGGATTTTGCCGACGGAGTAAATACGGGAGCCGGTTCTCCTACGGATAATGTTACCTCTCCTAATACAACAGGTACTTTTAATTCGCCTACCCATACTTATACTACTCACGGTGATTTTACGGTTTCTCTAACCGTACAATCCGATTCGGGGTGTGTGGCTACCGCTACTACTATGGTAGAAGTTGGAGCAAAGCCCCAGGCGGATTTTATTGTAACGCCTACCGAATTGTGTGCATCGGCATCGGTTACGTTTACGGATAATTCTACTGACTACGATGGGAATATTTACGGGTCCCCCGGATACTTAAATGACTTTTGGCAATGGTCTAATTTAAACGGTGATTTTCAATTCGGTGGCTCTCAAGATGAGAATATTTTTCAAATGGCAAAAGATACAGGATGGATGGATGTGCGTTTAATTGTAGGATATAACAGTTGTTATGATACCATTGATAGTGCTAAAGCGGTGCTTTTTCGTGGGCCTGTGGTTAAAAATGTGTCAGCCAACCCTGTAGATTGCTCAAAACCTTACGAAAGAACCTATACGGCGGATTATATAGATACAACCTCTTATTTTTGGGTGTTTGGAGACGGCGATACGCTTAAATGTTACGGGAACACGGGAACTGTTCCTGCCGGGACACACGGAGGAAGGACCTCAGGAACATGTGCTTCGCCTACTCACGTATATCAAGCTCCCGGCGATTATGTGGTGGAACTATTGGCTTGGAACGGCAATAATTTCCCTTTTGATACAGATTCTTGTATGTATCCTGCCGACCCCATTACCGTAAAAATCAGAGATATTTTTGCTTCTTTTTCCATTAACGGAATTACGGATAAAGATACTATTTGTTTAAATAACCAAATAACCTTGGATGCTACGGCTTCTTCCGACGGTTCCGTGGGAAACCAAGAAGTTCAGTATCAATGGGCTTTTGGAGATGGGATTGTTACGGGAAGTGCCTCCGGCACTACACCTGTTACAGGTGTTGCGGGAACATCGGGAACTTATGTAAATCCTACCCATACTTATTCGTCCTTAGGAGCTTTTCAAATAACCTTAACGGCTACTGATATAAACGGTTGTTCGGATAAAGATTATGCAAGTGTAAGTGTATTCCGTCCGTCTGCACATATAGATTTAGCAGCAGGTTCGGCAGATGCCGGTTGTATTCCTTTTGATGTAACATTTACGGATGCCTCTACTTACGATCCGTTGGCTCCTATTG
The DNA here is from genome assembly GCA_964560645.1 of uncultured Flavobacteriales bacterium. Lineage (GTDB taxonomy): Bacteria > Bacteroidota > Bacteroidia > Flavobacteriales_G > NORP312 > CAZLMS01. Next base: position 5,699 of record CAZLMS010000023.1, read on the forward strand.
TGGCTTGGGGATGGCAAGATAATACAGGAGCTGTTAACGAACCGTTGAGTTCCGTTACTTCCACCTCTGTTTCGGCACATTATACAACACCCGGAACTAAAAGCATTGTATTAACGGTGATGGACAAGTTCGGTTGTCAAGACGATACGCTATACAACGTAGATGTGGTAAGACCTACTCCGAACTTTTCCGTTGCGGATAATCAACTTTGTGCTACTGTAGATACCACTCAGTTTAATGATTTATCAACTGCTTATTCCAGTTCTATGGGAACATATCCTATTGTAAACTGGGAATGGGATTTTGGAGACGGAAACACTACTTCAGGAATACAAAATCCTACCCATTCATATAATTCCGAAGGGACTTATACCGTAGCTTTAACTGTTACGGATAATTTGGGTTGTGACAGCTCCATTACCATTGCTAATATTGTGGATGTTCAAGACATTCCCGTGGCTGATTTTAGTGTAGATCAAACGGTGTTTGATTGTTATCCGGCTACCGTACAATTTTTTGATCAATCTGTTTCCAATCATATAATCAATTGGAGTTGGGATGTGGGAGTTCCCGCTTCCATTGTTAATAATGATACGGTATTGTTTACTTATACTCAACCCGATACTTTTGATGTGCAACTTATTGTAGAAACCAGTTACGGATGTAAAGATACCATTGTTAAACCTCAATATATTCGTGTGGACGGACCTACTGCCGAATTTACCGTAAGTACTGATACGATTTGCATAAACAATGCTGTAACATTTAGTATTACAGATTCTTCAAACGTATTGGGTTTTTCTTGGAATTTTGGAGATGCGACTTCTGTGGACAATGTAAATCCCGTAACTCATCAATATGTATTCTTGCCGCCTCTGGGAGGAAATTCTTTTAATGCTACATTGTTCTTTTGGTCGGATACTAATCAGCTGTGTAAAAAATCAGTAGACACTACGATTTATATCCATAATGTTGAAGCGGATTTTACTCTTAATAACTTAGACAGTGCTTACGGCTGTGAACCTCTTACCGTATCTATTAACAATGCATCGGTAGGAGCTTCTTCTTATGCTTGGGATTTTGGTAACGGAAACACTGCTTCTTCGGGAAGTTCTTTTACCGAAGTATATTCCTCTCCGGGAACTTATACGGTGTCTTTAGCCATATCCAACACACAATTCGGATGCTATGATACTACTCGAAAAAAGGTAGAGGTTTATCCTTCTCCTTCTATCAATGTAACCGATGATTTGAAAATTTGTGAAGGTGAAAATGTAACATTAACTGCTTCAGGGGGGGCTATATACAACTGGGCGCCGGATGTTTGGTTGGACAGAACGGACTCTTCTGTTGTGATTTCTTCGCCGGAAGATACAATTATGTATCGGGTAACCGTAACCGACAGTAGAGGTTGTTCTTCCTATGACTCGGTGAATGTGGATGTAATCGGGCTGCCGACTTATGCTTTTTCGGGTGAAGACACCTTGTTTGTAAACGAAGAAGACACTATTATTGTTTCTCTTTCTGAAGGATTTATACATGCTTGGACGCCTGAAACGTATCTCAGTTGTAATTCTTGTGATACCATTATTTTTTCAGCCCAAGAACCCGGTACTTATGTTTACAACATTGCTATTATAGATGACGGAAACAATTGTCCGCCCATAGAAGAAGAATATACGGTTTTTGTAAGTGATGACAAACGCATTGACATTCCCAACGCTTTTAGTCCGAACGGAGACGGTTTGAATGATGTGCTGTATGTGAAGGGTCATGGGATTGATAAGTTGTTGGAGTTTAGGGTTTACAATCGTTGGGGGCAGTTGGTTTACGAAAATCCGGGAGACATCAATCAAGGGTGGGACGGAACTTATAAAGGTGTGCCTCAAAATATGGATACTTATGTGGTGGTTGTGAAAGCTCGATTCTATAACGGAACAGAAGATTATGCCAAAAACAAGAATGGCGAAATCCGTCATCATGTAACATTGATAAGATAGTTTAAGTCATGAAAGTTAAAGTTAACCGTTGCCTGTAAATATGGAATAATTGAAAAATGTTTTTCAAAAGTATTGGTTACTTCTTTTTTTGGCAATTACGCTTGGATTATTTAGTTTATATCAATATCCCAACATTTTACTGAAACGTCCTTACGGTATTCATATATGGCGGCAAACCATAGGATTATCCATTACTCAAAAATTTAAAGAAAATAACCAATCGGTTTTTGAGCCGGAAATTCATAATCTTCTGGCAGACAACCATTCTTCGGGAAAAGGTGCCGGAGAGTTTCCCGTTTTATACAAAATAGCTTCTTGGTTTCCGAACATTGAAATCAGTCTGAAGGTTATTCATTTCTTGTTGTTTTACTTGGGCATATTTTTCCTGTACAAGCTATTTTTGTTTTGGTCGGGGCAAAACGTTTTTATGTCTTTATCTGCCGTGGTTTTATTTTTGAGTTCTCCCACGATTGTATATTATGCATTGAATTATTTGCCTGATGCTGCAGCTTTGGGTTTATCGTTGGGCGGAACATATTTTTTAATTACCGGAATTTATCAAAGACAACAAATAAAATTATTGATTGGCGTTGTTTTTTTTCTCTTTACCGGACTTTTAAAAGTTACTCACCTTATTCCGATGTTGGCTTTTATTCCGATGTGGTGGTCAAACCGGCGAGTTTTTTCCGGAAAGCAGCAAATATGGTTTTTGGCAAGTACGGGATTAGCGTTAATCACAATTGCCGGCTGGTATATCTATGCCGAATATTTTAACCAAATTCACGGAGGCAGATATACCGTAAATGCCATTCATCCTATTTGGAGTGCAGATTGGGAACATATCAAAGGCGTGATAACTCAATTTTTTCAATGGACAAACCATCAGTTGTATTTATTTCCTTTTTCTGTGGTGTTTGTAGGATTTTTTTTCGCGAAGAGCTTGGATTTGAAGATTTTCAAGTTCTTTTTATTTTCCGGCGTGGTGATATATATTTTGCTTTGGTTTACTGTTTTCGACCATCATGATTACTACATGTTGCCTTTTTATCTGCTATTGGCTATAGGTATATTTGAGTTTGTGCGTCGAATGTTTTGTAATAAAAAACTTATTGTTTTATTGATGGTTACAATTGTTTTGAATGTATTGTATGCCAATGAAAATATCCGTATGCGATACAATATTGCTTCTAATGATATTACGCAACGGATTTTACCTTTATCGGATGTTCGCGGGTTTCAGTATATGAATTGGGATTTTAAACAAAAGTGGGAGGTTTTTACTCGAAAAGAAGTGATAGCACATTTTTTGAATAAAAACGGAGCGGACAGCAGCCGGACTATTTATGTGCCTTTTGACGAAAGTCCTACGGTATCATTGTATTTTTTAAATCGAAACGGGTTTACCGGCTTTTCAAAGCTCACGGAAAAAGAAGTGTACCGATTGCAAATTCCTTTTGTATTGATTCGTTCAAACACACAAAAGCAATATTCCTTTCTTAAAAATTATCTGCCCGCAGACAGTTTGGGAAATTTGGTGTTATACCGCTTCAAGACTCTTCATCATTGAGCAAATCGGGGCGTTTTTTACGAGTAATTTCCAACGATTTTTCCAATCGCCATTTTTCAATTTCCCTTGTATTTCCCGAAGTTAAAATTTCCGGTACTTTCCATCCTTTGTAATCTGCCGGACGTGTGTAAACCGGTGGTGCCAGTAAATTATCCTGAAACGAATCGGACAGGGCAGAGCTTTCGTCATTCAACACTCCCGGAATTAATCGCACCACGGCATCGCATAATACAGCTGCCGGCAATTCTCCGCCCGATAAAACATAGTCTCCAACGGATATTTCCCGTGTTACTATATAATCTCTTACACGCTGGTCCACACCTTTGTAATGTCCTGCTATAACAATCAAATTTTCTTTGAGGGATAATTCATTGGCAATTTTTTGCGTAAATCGCTCTCCGTCGGGGGTCATGTATATTATTTCATCGTAATTGCGTTGTTTTTTCAGCTCCGATATGGCTCTGTCAATGGGTTCTATCATCATTACCATTCCCGCACCTCCGCCAAATTGATAATCATCTACTGATTGGTATTTATTAGTGGCATAATCTCGAAGATTGATAAGGTTGATTTCCACTAATCCTTTGTCTTTTGCTCTTTGTACGATAGAATGCGAAAGAGGACTTTCCAAAAGTTGAGGTAAAACGGTGATAATATCAATATGCATACTCTCGATTTAATAATGCAAATTTATGTCTTTTACAACTTTTTCTACATTTGTTAAGTGAGAAACTTACATATCCCTATCGAATGGAGAAAGATTTTCATTACGCATTATCAAAATACACCGGACGGTTGAGCAGCAGAATCGAGAATGGTTAAAGGGAGTAGAATAAACCGGAGACGAAAGAAGGAAATTCTCTTTTATGTTAAGCACGGATTTGCTTATTTTCGCAAAAACAAAAGCCATGTTGCTATTTTTTAATTTAGGAGGAGGCGAAATATTTTTTATACTCTTATTTGTGTTGATTTTTTTCGGCTCTAAAAAAATCCCCGAAGTAGCCAGAGGACTCGGAAAAGGCATTCGTCAGTTTAAAGATGCGGCAGAAGGCATTCAAAGAGATATTCAAGATAATGTGTCAGACATAAAAGAAGAATTGGACGTAAGAAGACAAATGAATTTGGAAAAAGCAACGTCTTCAAAAAACGAAGGAAAAGTGCAAGAGAAGAAAGAAAAATCCGATAGTAAATTGCCTGAATCTTCTAAAGAACCGGATAATCATCAAGGCTGAATGGAAGATGTTTTATATCTTATCGGAGGCTTGGCAGTGTTGGTTTTTGCCGGTGATTTACTGGTAAAAGGAGCTGTTAGTTTGGCGGTTAAATTAAAAGTTTCTCTTTTGGTAATAGGTGTGGTAGTGGTATCGTTCGGCACGTCGGCACCGGAACTTCTTGTAAGTTTAAAAGCAGCACTCGAAGGTCATCCCGATATTAGCATCGGAAACGTAGTAGGTTCAAATATCGCAAACATTTCACTGGTTTTAGGGCTTACTGCTGTAGTTTTTCCTATTTATGTAGTGTATGACACCCTTCGATATGATTGGCCTGTAATGTTTTTAGCTACGCTCCTGCTTATTCTTTTTTCAATGGATTTTGTTTTGCAAAGATGGGAAGGAATTATATTATTTTTAATTCTGATAGGATACTCCGTATTTTTAATTCGTAAATCCAGAAAAGAAAAGAAAAATAAGGAAGTGGTTGAAGAAGAGAGGAATGTGTCTTTTTTTAAAGCCTTGCTGTACGTGTTAGCCGGAGGCGTGGGATTGTCTTACGGTGCGGATTGGTTGGTGCAAGGGGCGTCCGGTATTGCACTTAAATTAGGCGTTTCGGAACGAACCATAGCTGTGTCGGTAGTAGCTTTCGGAACAAGTGTTCCGGAATTGACAGCATCTTTAATAGCCGCATTTAGAAAACAAATGGATGTTTCGGTAGGAAACCTTATCGGTTCCAATATTTTTAATATTTTGTCCATTTTAGGTATTACTGCCATGGTACATCCTGTTCATGTAAGCGAAACCATTATTAAGTATGATTATTGGTGGATGTTTGGGGTGGCTTTGCTATTATTCCCGCTTATGGTTTTTGACAGAAAAATTTCCGGATGGAAAGGAACATTACTTTTTTTGTATTATGTGGCATATATTATATTTGTTGTCTATATAAAGATTTAATAAGCAGTGAAATATATTATAGAAGCTAAAAATATTGTCAAGAAATTTGAAGATAAAACAGCATTAAAAGGAATAGATATTCGTATTCCCGAAAAAAGCATTTTTGGATTGTTAGGTCCCAACGGAGCCGGAAAAACCACATTTATACGGATTATCAATCAAATATCTTATCCCGATGAAGGTGAAATATTGTTCGATGGAGGACCTTTATTGCCGGAGACCGTAGAACAAATCGGTTATCTTCCCGAAGAACGAGGGTTGTACAGAAAAATGGAGGTTGGCGAACAAGCACTTTATTTAGCGGGATTAAAAGGTTTGCCCAAACAAGAAGCGTTACAATGTTTAAAACATTGGTTTACTAAGTTTGAGATAGAAAACTGGTGGAACAAAAAAGTAGAAGAGCTTTCCAAAGGAATGCAGCAAAAAATACAGTTCATCACTACGGTGGTTCATCAGCCCAAGCTGCTTATTTTAGATGAACCTTTTAGCGGTTTTGACCCCGTAAATACTCAATTGATTAAAAAAGAAATATTGGAATTAAGAGCGAAGGGTGCTACCGTAATATTTTCCACCCACAACATGAAATCCGTAGAAGAAATTTGCGATGAAATAGCACTTATCAATCATGGAGAAGTGATTTTAAACGGAACGGTGGAAGAAGTTCGTAAAAAATACAGTACTCGCCGGTATGAGATTGTTTTTAAAAATTCCAACTGGATAGCATTTGCCAATGCGCTTTGGGCAGGGTTCGAGTTGGTGGAAAAAGAAGAAAAAAACGGAGTGTTTCGAGCATTGGTAAGCATTCCCGAAAACAGCAGCGTGAATCAGCTTTTGCAAGCTGTTATTCCCATAGCTGAGATTATTTCCGTACAAGAAAAAATTCCTTCTATGGATGAGATTTTTATCAATGTAGTTACTCAAAAACAAACTTCCGATGTCGAAAACCAATAAAATAAAACTCATCATCGCACGCGAGTATTTGTCAAGAGTAAAGAAAAAGTCGTTTCTTGTAATGACCATTTTAGGGCCATTGCTATTGGCGGGAATGATGCTTTTGGTAATTTGGCTGGGAAGCAGGGAGAGCATGTATCAAAACATTTTGGTGGTGGATGATAATTATCCTATATTCAAATATTTGGAAAGCAGTCCGAATATAAAGTTCAACTATTCGGATATGAGTTTGGAAGAAGCCAAAAAAATATTTCACAGCTCGGATTACACAGCCATATTGTACTTGCCGAAAAATATTTTAATTTCCAATAAAGGAATGCTGTATTTTAAAAAACAGCCCGGAAATCTCATTATTAAATCCATAGAAAACAAAGTGGAAGACCAGCTGGAGCAAATTAAACTGGCAAAAAATAATATTCCGCGGGAAATTTTCTATAAAGTAAAAACAAACTTTAATTTAGCTACTTACAAGTTTAAAAAGAGTGGAGAAGAACAAAAGGTGAGTCCTGAAATAACGTATGTAGGATTTTTCTTTTCCATTGTTATTTATATGTTTATCTTTATGTATTCGGTACAGGTAATGCGAGGCGTGTTAGAAGAAAAAACCAACCGGATTGTGGAAGTTATCATATCTTCCGTAAAACCGTTTCAGTTGATGATGGGTAAAATAATCGGTGTGGCAATGGTGGGGCTCACCCAATTTTTGCTGTGGGTTATACTCACTTTGGTATTATTTCAAGTAGGACAATCCGTAATATTAAACGATATATACGACCCGGCAGAATTGCAAAAAGCATTTCAAATGACACCGGAAATGATGAAAGAAGTTCAACAAGAGCAACAAGCCAAAGCACTTGCTTTTATAGACTCCGATAATATTATTAACAGAATCAATTTTCCTTTAATGATAGGCATGTTTTTGTTTTATTTCATAGGCGGATACTTGCTCTATAGCGCCCTTTTTGCCGCTATAGGAGCAGCAGTGGACAACGATGCCGATACACAGCAATTTATGCTGCCCGTAACCATGCCTTTGATTTTTGCTTATGCCATGTCGGGTATGATTATTCAAAACCCGGAAGGTCCGGCTTCGTTGTGGCTTTCCCTCATACCGTTTACTTCTCCCGTAATTATGATGATTCGTGTAGCTATCGGATTTGAAGCAAGCGATATGTGGCAGCTTTTTTTATCAATGGCGTTACTCATTACAGGCTTTGTGCTTACCACATGGTTGGCAGCTAAAATTTATAGAGCAGGCATTTTAATGTACGGCAAAAAGCCGTCTTGGAAAGATTTATGGAAGTGGATAAAGTAAAATTACGTGAGTTTTGTTTAAGAAAATATCAATAAAAAAGTGTGTTTTTGCTTTTTCAAATTTAAATCT
>CAZLMS010000024.1:0-13473 GCA_964560645.1 uncultured Flavobacteriales bacterium
GGAATAATATAAGCCGATGTGTACCACATCCGTAACAGCCATACTCACATTCCCTAGCAACATTAAAAAACTAAAGGCAATACGCTTTTTCAGATTCATCAACTATGGGCTTTACTTTTGTCTATCGCATTATATATCACTTCCATAATTCGCGTACGGTATCCTCCCGTAATTAACTTTCGATTTTTGGCACTCGGGTAAATTCTGTTCGACAGGAATATATATATCAATTGTTCTTCGGGGTCAGCCCAGCTGATGGTTCCCGTAAAACCGGTATGTCCGAAACTTTCCAAGGATACGCATTGACAAGTGGGACCTCCGCTGCCGTTTCTTACGGGCTTATCAAACCCTGCAGCCCGGCGGTTACTTTCAGGCAGACTATCCACACAAAACTGGCAACGGGTAAATTCTTCGATAACTTCTGCGGATAAATATCTGTCGCCTCCGTAAACGCCTTTGTTGAGCAACATTTGAAAAAGTTTTGCCAAATCGTTGGCATTGGAAAAAACTCCTGCATGTCCTCCCACTCCGCCCAACATAGCTGCACCGGGGTCGTGCACATAACCGTGAATTTGTTGCTTTCTGAAAGTTACATCATATTCCGTCGGTACTATTCTTTCTTTTGGAAATCTCTTTAAAGGTAAATATCCTGTGGTAACCATTCCCATAGGGCGATAAAAAGCAGAATCTACAAACTCATTGAGTTGTTTACCCGTTTTTTTTTCTATAATGCGTTGAATTAAATAATACCCTAAATCGGAATACCTGTATTGCCCGCGATCTTTTAGAGGTGTAGATACAATTCTCCTGATAATTTCATCTCTATAATCTTCTATAATAAACAATTTATCTGCTACTTGATTGGTATAAGGAGGACATTGAGCCATGCTGTATATATCGTATCGGGGCATGCCGTCCACCAATGTGGATTTATAAAAAGGAATCCAAGAAACCAAGCCGGCTTGGTGGGCTAAAATTTCGCGTAAAGACAAATCGGCATATTCCGTGCTGTCCACCCATTCGGGGATATATTCCTCAAGTTTTCCGTCTAAAGAAATCAATCCTAAATCATGCAGTCGCATCAAGGTTACGGTAGATGCCGCAACTTTGGTAATAGAAGCTAAATCATAAATATCGTTGTTAGATACAGGCTTTTTTTTTTCGTAAGTATGATAGCCGAAGGCTTTGTGATAAAAAACCGTATTATTTTTAGCAATAAGCATTTGACAACCCGGAAAAGCTTTATCTTTAATACCTTCTTCTATAATTTCCGCTATTTCATTCAAATCATTTTCTTGAATATTGAGGTCTTCCGGAATGGAATATTTTAAACGGAAGTTTTCAGTGGTTTCCAGTCCTTTTCCTACCAAAAACAAATCGGATGCCGAAACAGGAAGTTTGCCTCGAGCTTTTATTCCGCCAAAAATGAGTTGAGCCGCATATTCTTGAAATTCATCCATTTCTTCGTATGCCACAAGAATTGCCTCCGTAGTTTCTATGCCTCTAAATCTGCCCAGTATATAAGGGTTTCCAAAAACAGAAACAATTGTTTTGGTTTGCTTCTTTAATGTGTTCAACAAGTCTATTTCTTCTTTGGTTATTCCAAAATTTTTTCGAGGAGATTGGCTCGTATGGTGAATTCCTACTAAAACCACATCAAATTTTGCGAGTTTTGCTACAATGGTATCAATTTCTGCGGAAGAGGGAGTTTTGGAAATATTAAAATGGGTTACTTCGGCATATAAATCCATCGTATTTTGGTAAACCGTTTTTTCTGAAGAACCTATGGACAACGAAGCTATTTTAAGTGTGTCGAGTTTTTTTAAGGGAATTATTTTTTCGTGATTATGTACCAAAGTAATGGCGTTTTCCGCCAAGCGGCGTTTATTCACCAAATATTTTCGCTGATTTAAATCTTCAATTAAATTTTGGGTATTTACAGGTTGATATTTATCCAGCCCCGCCCATTTTTTAGTCATCAGTATTTTCCTGACTCTTTGATTGATTTCTTCTTCGGTAATTTCTCCTTTTTGTATGGCTTTTTTTATTTCCCGAACGGCTACCGGTACGTTTTGAGAAAACAAAAGCACATCATTTCCCGCCAATAATGCTTTCACATCCGCTATTCCCGGCGGGTAATATTTAGTTACCCCTTTCATGTTTAAAGCATCCGTAAAAGTCAATCCTTGAAAGCCCATTTCTTCTTTTAAAAGTCCCGTAACAATCTTTTTAGACAAAGTAGCTGCTTGATTAGGTGTGGAATCCAATGCCGGAATATACAAATGAGCTACCATCACACCACCTACACCATGTTCTATTAAATTACGAAACGGATAAAACTCCAAATTTTCCAAACGGTATCGAGGATATGGAATTACGGGCAAATCTTTATGAGAATCGGTATCGGTATCACCATGCCCCGGAAAATGTTTGGCAACCGCTAAAACACCGTTATTTTGCATCCCTTTAGCATAAGCTATCCCTTTAGCCGCCACATTTTTTTTATTTTCTCCGAACGAGCGGCTGTTAATCACCGGATTAGAGGGATTGTTATTTACATCTACCACGGGAGCAAAATTAATATGCACCCCAAGTCTTTTGCATTGCTCCGCAATATCTGCTCCCATTTGATATATCAAAGTATCGTGTGGAATTGCCCCCAGTGCTATTTGACGGGGATATTTAATGGTGCTGTCCAAACGCATTGCCAATCCCCATTCTGCATCCATAGCTATAAGCAAAGGAACCTTAGACACAGATTGAAAGTAGTTAGTCAAATTTGCTTGCCGTACGGGACCTCCTTGAAAAAAAATCAATCCGCCGATATGATAATCTTTAATCAACCGTTCAATTTCCTTCTTATGTTGAGCATTTTTATTGGAATATGCGGCAATCATAAAAAGCTGACCGATTTTTTCATCCAGCGACATGTGAGACATTAAGGAATCTACCCACTCGTCTCTTTTCTGAAGAAAAGAAATATAGGAATTGCTGTCGGTTTTAAATTCCAATGAATTTTCTTCCGTTTCGTCCGGTGCAAAAATAGGGGTAGTGAAAGAAACCAGTATGAAAGAAAATAAAACGTATGCCCAATGAAACCGCATAATGATATAATTTTTGGTGCTAAAATACAAGGTTATTTTTCAAAAACTTTACCAATTCTTTACAGGTTATCAACAATTCCGTTTTAATTATCTTTTTCATTAAAATTTCAGACTTTGAGAGTGAAAGAAACGTAACTTTGCATCCGATTTGAAACTAAATTATGACTTTTGAAGAAGAAATTAAAAGACGACGGACTTTTGCTATTATTTCTCACCCCGACGCCGGAAAAACCACATTAACCGAAAAACTGTTGCTTTTCGGAGGTGCTATTCAAGTTGCCGGTGCTGTAAAATCCAATAAAATTAAAAAAACCGCTACATCCGATTTTATGGAAATTGAAAAACAAAGAGGAATTTCAGTGGCTACATCGGTGATGGGTTTTGAATATCAAGGAAAGAAAATAAACATTCTCGACACTCCCGGACACAAAGATTTTGCCGAAGACACTTATCGCACCCTTACTGCCGTAGATAGCGTAATTGTAGTAATTGACGTGGCAAAAGGTGTGGAAGAACAAACCGAAAAATTAGTGAGCGTTTGCAGAATGCGAAATACTCCCATCATTGTTTTTGTAAACAAACTCGACAGGATGGGAAAAGATGCCTTTGATTTGCTCGACGAAATAGAACAAAAACTCGAAATTAAAGTACGACCACTTTCATGGCCAATAGGAATGGGAAAAAATTTAAAAGGCGTGTATAATCTTTATGAACAAAACCTCGTGCTGTTTCAACCTCATTCCAAGCAATCGGACGATGATGTTATCAAAATTGAAAACATTCACAGTAAAGAACTTGACGAGCAAATCGGTGAAGATGCAGCAGAAACCTTGCGTTCCGAACTGGAATTGGTAGAAGGCGTATATCCCGAGTTTTCGGTAACCGATTACCTGAACGGCGAAGTATCTCCGGTATTTTACGGAAGTGCCGTAAATAATTTCGGTGTAAAAGAATTGTTGGATTGTTTTATTGAAATAGCCCCTCACCCGCTTCCTGCCAAGACTGAAAGTCGCGAAGTGAGTCCTTTTGAAAAAGAATTGTCAGGGTTTGTTTTTAAAATTCACGCCAATTTAGACCCCAACCACAGAAACAGAATCGCTTTTTTGAAAATAGTAAGCGGAAAATTCGAGAGAAATAAATCATACAAACACGTACGACTGCAAAAACAATTGAAAATTTCCAGCCCAACAGCGTTTATGGCTGATAAAAAAAACATTATTGACGAAGCTTTTCCCGGTGATATTGTAGGCATTCCCGATTCAGGCAATTTTAAAATAGGAGATGCATTAACATCCGGAGAAGATTTGGTTTTTAAAGGTATTCCGAGTTTTTCTCCCGAGCTGTTTAAGTATGTGGAAAATGCAGATCCTATGAAAGCCAAACAATTATACAAAGGTTTGGAACAGCTTACAGACGAAGGCGTAGCACAGCTTTTTACCATGAAAAGCAACGGACGTAAAATCATAGGAACTGTGGGTGCCTTGCAATTTGATGTTATTCAACATCGTTTGCAACACGAATATGGCGCAAAATGCCGTTACGAACCTCTTAATATGTACAAAGCCTGTTGGATAACATCTGAAAATAAAGAACAATTGGAAGAATTTAAAAAGCGCAAGCACCAATATATGGCAGAAGATAAACAAAAAAGAGATGTGTTTTTGGCTCTTTCGGCTTTTGCATTGCAAATGGCTCAGCAAGATTATCCCGAAATAGAATTTCATTTTAAGTCTGATTTTTAAAACTTTAAAACGATGAATATAGTTACCGAAAAAAGCGTTATCAATCAAAATCCGCAAATAGTCTTTGAATTTTTAAACGACATCAATAATTTGGAAAAACTTATGCCCGAAGAAAAAGTAAGTAATTGGATGTCTGACAGTGAAAGTTGTTCCTTTCAAATTCAAGGGCTTTCCACCATTGCTTTGGAAAAAAAAGATGCCGTTCCGCATCAAAAAATACACCTTTCAGCTAAAGACAACAAACCGTTTGCCTTTGATTTGATTATTTACATTAATGAAACCAACAATGCTTCGGAAGTGCATATTGATTTCAACGCCAATGTAAATCCGTTTATGAAAATGATGATTGAAAAACCGCTTTCCAACTTTTTCAATTATTTGGTTAATGCTCTTGAAAAACAATTTTAAATGTTACAAACAATTTGCTTTTAATTTAATAATGAAAAAAATCGGACTGACAGGCGGAATCGGAAGCGGAAAAACCATTGTAGCAAAGATATTTGAATTACTTAACGTTCCTGTTTATTATTCCGATATTAGAGCTAAAGATATTTTATTTAACCATCCCGAAGTATACCATCAACTGAAAGCTGTTTTCGGAAATCGAATTTTTACCAATGATAGGATTAACAAGAAAAAACTTGCCGAAATTGTATTTGAAGAATCCGAACAACTCCAAAAACTCAACAGAATTATTCACCCCCTGGTAGCCAAAGATTTTGAACAATGGTGCAAGCAGCATTCCGATAAACCTTACGTGGTAAAAGAAGCTGCTATTTTGTTCGAGTCGGGGGCATATCGTCAAACGGATAAAATTATTTGCGTGATTGCTGACGAAAATATCAGGATTAAACGGGTAATGAAAAGAGACAATGTTTCCGAAGAAGAAGTGCAAAAACGCATGAAACACCAATGGACAGACCAACAACGAAAAGCAAAATCGCACTATATTATCATCAATGACGAAACTCAATTGGTTATTCCTCAAGTTTTGACAATTCACAAGCAAATTCTCGCCACATGAAAATATTGTCTGCAGCACAAATACGCGAACTCGACCAATACACTATTCAAAACGAACCGATTTCATCGTTAGATTTAATGGAACGAGCAGCCACCACATGCTTCCGAAAAATCCTCGAACACTTTCCTAATATCAAAAATGCGGCTGTTTTTTGCGGCGTGGGAAACAACGGCGGAGATGGACTTGTAATTGCCCGGCTGCTACATCAAAAAAACATCCGAGTGCAAGTTTTCATTATAGAATACTCTCCCAAAAAAAGCCCCGATTTTAAAATCAACTATCAGCGGTTAAAAGATTTAAACATCCCCCTTCAACATATTACCGATGAAAATTTTTCTATTGATTTATCTTCTTACGATATTGTGATTGATGCCATTTTCGGTTCAGGTTTATCCCGTCCCGTAGAAGGATTTACGGCTAAAGTAATCGAAAAAATAAATCTTGCCCGAAAAACTGTTGTTGCCGTAGATTTCCCTTCCGGATTGTTCGACGAAGACAACTCTTCCAACAATTATAAAAATATTATCAAAGCACAGCTCACACTCACTTTCCAAGTGCCGAAATTATCTTTCTTCTTTCCTGAAAACGCCCCTTTCGTCGGAAAATTTCAAATTTTGGATATCGGATTATCACAAGAAAAAATCCAAAAGCTAAAAACCCCCTATCACTTAATTGACGAAAGCGACATAACGGATATGTTAAAATCCCGTCCTGCCTTTGCTCATAAAGGAAATTTCGGTCATGCATTGCTTACCGGAGGCAGTTACGGTATGATGGGAGCTATGGTTTTAGCTGCCCAAAGTTGCGTAAAAGCCGGTGCCGGAAAAATAACTGCTCTTATACCCGAATGCGGTTACAATATTCTGCAAACCTCAGTTCCCGAAGCAATGTGTATTACGGTAAACAACAAAAAACATCTTATCAACTGCAAAATTGAATTTGAAAAGTATGATGCCATAGCCGTCGGTTGCGGAATGGGAAAACATGAAGATTCGCAACGACTTTTAAAAAACATTATTCAAAATTCGGATATTCCCTTAATTATTGATGCCGATGCTTTGAATATCCTTTCTCTAAATAAAACATGGATAAATTTTCTTCCTCCGCAAAGCATTCTTACACCTCACAAAAAAGAATTTGAACGGCTTTTCGGAAAAACATCCAACAGCTATCAAACCATTCGAACATTAAAAGAAAAAGCCGTAAAACATCAAATTTACATTATATTAAAAGGAAAATACTCGGCTATCGCCACACCAAAAGGCAATATTTTCTTTAATCCTACCGGAAATCCCGGAATGGCAACAGGCGGAAGCGGAGATGTGCTTACGGGATTGCTTGCCGGATTGTCAGCTCAAGGCTATCACCCGGTTGAAACCGCACTGACGGGAACTTATATTCACGGATTAGCCGGTGATGCCGCTCTTGCCAAAGAATCGGAAGAAACATTGTCGGCAACCTCTATCATAGAACATCTGGCGGTTGCTTTTAAGTATTTGCATGAAAAAAAGATTAAAAATTATCCGACAAACCATTCCGTTTCTCAAAAATAATCCGTATTTTTAAACCCAAATTTAAACCTATGGACACATTAAAAGACCAAGAGTATATCTGTCCTAAGTGCAGAAAAAAACTCATCAATAAGAAAAAACAAGTTTATTTTATTATTGTAAACGACAACGGCAACGAAGGCATAATCTATTTAAGTCCTAAAGTAGGAGATTATGATTACTCCGTAGAAGGCGATGTGCCTTTTAAAGACGGCGACTTGCTTACTTTCCTTTGTCCTCACTGTAAAAAAGATTTAAAATCAAATAAATATCCGGAATATGTAAGCATTAAAATGAATATGAACGACATGTTTGATTTCGACGTGTTGTTTTCCAGAAAAGCAGGAATGAAAAGAACTTATGTAATTACCGAAGACGAAATTGAACGCTATGGAGACGACTACGATGATGAGGATATTTTTGACGACATTTATTAAACTGTGGAAAATATTGTGGAAACAAAAATCGTTTTTTGTGTATAATGTAAATATATTCAATTATCTTTGATTAGATGTTTGACGACAATAACGATATAAAAGACCTTGTTGCCCGCTTTGAACAAATGCTTCAAAATGATGATTTTTCCTATTTTGACGTAGAAGAATTTGAAGAACTTATTGTATATTATATTGACACACTTCAATTTGACATAGCGGAAAAAGCCGTTTCAATTGCCCGGCAACAATATCCCTTTTCCGAAGAAATTCTATTGCGCGAAGCCGAATTGCTTATCAATCGCGAAGATTATCAAAAAGCATTGGATTTACTGGAATACCTTGAAAAAACCGCTTCTTCCAACCCCGAATTATATTATTTAAAGTCCTCGGCATTATCCAAGCTCAATCGCACCAAAGATGCTGTAAAAAGCCTTGAAAAAGCGGCCCAATTAAACGATGATAATGTCTCGGATGTGTATTTTTCCTTGGCATTGGAATATCAAACCGAGGAAGATTACGAAAAAGCCTTGGATTATTTTAAACTATGCCTGGAAAAAGCACCCGAGGAAGAAGACGTGCTGTATGAATTAGCTTATGCCTTTGACCAATGCGGAAAAATAAACGAAGGAATTGCCTATCTGAACAAATACCTCAATCATTACCCCTACTCTGCACATGCATGGTTTAATCTCGGTTACTTATACTCATTAGCAGAAAATTTTGAAAAATCCGTAGATGCCTACGACTATGCTTTAATCATTGACAATAAATTCATTTCTGCCTACTATTCCAAAGCCCAAGCATTAGTGGAATTGGAACGCTATCAGGAAGCTATTGATACCTATCACGAAATTTTAGACAACCTGAGCACAGATGCCATCACCTATTATTTTATAGGAGAATGTTATGAAAACATGGGCGATTTCGGAAAAGCACTCCGCTATTACAACAATTCCATCAGTACAGACCCTAAACTTGCCGACCCGTGGGTAGGCATCGCCTGCGTGCTGGATGCTTCTGGAAAAACCACCGAAGCATTTTTCTATCTCAATAAAGCATTGGAATTAGAACCTCAAAATTCCGATTTTTGGCAAATTAAAGCAGATTTATTACGAAAAGCAGGATTTGTAGAAGACGCTTTAAAAGCGTATCTGAAAGTAGTAGAATTAGAACCCTACAAAAAAGAGGTGGTTATAGACATCAGTCAAATGTTTTTTGAACACGGCTATGTCCAAAACGCCATTGAAGCAGTTAAAACTTCACTAATTAAATTTCCTCAAGAACCAACTTTTTATTTTCAACTTGCAGCCATTTATTTTTCCCTAAAAAACAATATTGAAGGCGGAAAATATTTGGAGAAAGCCCTCGAAAAAGACAAACAATACTTGCCGAAATTCTTAAATAACCACCCCGAAGTGAAAAATAATAAATTTGCACTTCAAATTATACAAAAACACAACCCCGATTATGAACTTTAATTTACCCTACATCCCTGAACGAACCACCAAACCGAGAACAGCAGGGATTACAATGATGATGGATAAAGGGCTAAGTCTTCGCCAAGCGGAAGACTTTGCGGAAATGAATGCTCATATTACGGATTTTGTAAAGCTGGGATTCGGAAGCGCATTGATTACCAAAAATTTAAAAGAAAAAATTAAAATCTATCAAAATGCCGGGATAAGAGTATATCTGGGCGGTACTTTGTTTGAAGCATTTCTCATACGCAATAAATTTGAAGAGTATATCAAACTCTTAGATGATTTAAATTTGGATTTAGCCGAAATATCCGATGGTTCTATTGTAATTCCTCATGAATACAAATGCGAATTGATTCACAAATTATCTCAACACGTAACCGTTTTATCCGAAGTAGGTTCCAAGGAAGAAGGCATTCTTATCAGTCCCAACCGTTGGATTACCATGATGAAAAACGAACTGTCGGCAGGCTCATGGAAAGTAATTGCCGAAGCCCGCGAAAGCGGAACAGTTGGTATTTATCGCCCTAACGGAACTGCACATACGGCTCTTATCAACAAGATTTTGAAAAACGTTAATAAAGACGATATTATATGGGAAGCTCCTAAGAAAAATCAACAAGTTTGGTTTATTAAACTGCTGGGAGCAAACGTAAATTTGGGCAACATTGCCCCTAATGAACTTATACCCCTCGAATGTTTGCGGTTAGGATTACGAGGAGACACATTTTTTGAATACGTGCCTCAAGAATTAATCGAAGAATTTAAAGCTCAAGTAACTCAAGAGTAGTTGAAAAGAAACCCTAAGCAATATATTTTTTTGATATTGAAGGGAATGGCAATGGGCGCCGCCGATGTAGTTCCCGGTGTTTCGGGCGGTACTATTGCTTTTATTTCCGGGATATATGAAGAACTGATAGATTCCATTAAAAACATTCAACCATCATTGTTTAAAATATTGTTTTCCAAAGGGTTTAAAAGTTTTTGGAAAGCATTGAACGGTAATTTTCTTTTAGCCGTTTTTAGCGGCATCGGTATCAGTATTATATCACTTGCCAAGCTCATTACCTATTTGCTAACAACCTATCCGCATTTAGTATGGGGGTTTTTCTTCGGTTTAATTATCGCCAGCATATTAGTTGTATTAAAAAAAATGAAAAAAATCACTGCCATACCCGTTTTAATGCTCATAACGGGAGCCGTTATCGCTTATTGGATTACCACTTTAAAACCCTCTGAAGCAGAAGTTTCCTTAGGATTTGTTTTTCTTTCCGGGGCTGTAGCTATTTGTGCCATGATACTTCCCGGAATTTCCGGCAGTTTTATTTTATTACTTATGGGAATGTACAGCTACATATTAGAAGCCATAAAAGAATTGAAACTAATAACATTATCGGTTTTTGCCGGCGGATGCTTGGTCGGATTACTCGGATTTTCCCACTTTTTATCATGGCTTCTAAAAAAATATCATGATGCCGCAGTTGCTTTGCTTGCCGGCTTCATGGTCGGCTCTCTTAATAAAGTCTGGCCATGGAAAACAACTATTCAATATCGAATTAACTCTCACGGAGAAAAAGTTCCTTTTATACAAGAAAATATTTCACCTGCTGCCTATGAAAATCCCCAAATCGGACTGGTTATCGGATTGGCATTGTTGGGATTTGCCCTTATTTACATATTAGACAAATACGCTCCTGAAGAAAAGATTTCACATTCATGAAATTTGGGTTAATCGGATATCCTTTGTCACATTCTTTTTCCAAAAAATATTTTACTGATAAATTTACTTCTCTAAATATGCCTCACACCTATCATAATTTTGAAATTACCGAGTCTCAACTCCTTAATTTTATAGAAACGAACGATTTAAACGGATTTAATGTTACAATTCCTTACAAAGAAAGGATTATTCCTTTTTTAAATTCGATTTCGGAAGACGCCAAAGAAATTGGAGCTGTGAATTGTGTAAAGGTCATAAAGAAAAACCGGCAACGTTTTTTAAAAGGATTTAATACGGATTGGATTGGATTTTCCGTTTCTCTTCAAAAAAATTTATCATCTCCTCACAATAAAGCACTGATATTAGGCTACGGAGGTGCGGCGAAAGCTGTCGCTTTCGCCTTAAAAAAAATTCAAATTCCGTTTACCGTTGTTTCCCGAAAAAATAATTGCTTATCCTATCAAGAAATTACAAAAGACATTATGTTACAACACAATATTATTATCAACACCACTCCTTTGGGCATGTTTCCGAACATTAAACAAACTCCGCCTATCCCTTACGAATATTTAAATTCAAGACATATTTTATACGATTTAATATACAATCCGGCAGAAACCTTATTTTTACAAGAAGGTAAAAAACGAGGATGTATAGTAAAAAACGGATTGGAAATGCTTGAAATACAAGCCGAAGAAAGTTTTAAAATTTGGACTGATGAAAATATACACTAAAAAAGGTGACAAAGGAACCACCACGCTCATAGGCGGCACCAAACTTCCCAAAAACCATTTGAGAATAGAAGCCTACGGAACCGTAGATGAACTGAATTCATGGATGGGACTTTGCAGAGATATTATTGACATTGAATCAATTAAAAATGATATAATTTTCATTCAAGACCGTTTATTCACTATCGGTTCGTTGTTGGCATCCGACGGAAAAAATAAAATGAAACTGCCCGAAATTAAAGATGATGATATCGTTTTTTTAGAGAACCGGATAGACGACATGAACGAGCAAATTCCCCCGATGAAATCTTTTGTATTACCCGGTGGAAATCCTGTTGTTTCTCAAATACATATAACTCGTTGTGTATGCAGAAGAGCCGAACGACTCTGTGTAGCACTTCATCACAATGAAGTTGTAGAAGATATTATTCTGAAATACCTCAATCGCTTATCAGATTACCTTTTTGTACTGGCACGATTCATGAGCCACCATCTTAAAGTAAAAGAAACCCCTTGGAAACCAAGTTTCTAACATTTGTTAAAAAATATTTTCAAAAAAGTAACTTATTTTCATAAAATACGTTTTTATTTGCAAAAAATTTACGCTTATGTATTGGACGCTCGAATTAGCTTCATACTTGGAAGATGCACCATGGCCGGCTACCAAAGACGAATTGATTGACTATGCTATCAGAACCGGCGCTCCTCTTGAAGTAGTTGAAAATCTTCAAGAGCTGGAAGACGACGGAGAAGTTTATGAAACTATTGAAGACATTTGGCCGGATTATCCTACTAAAGAAGACTTTCTGTTTAACGAAGACGAGTATTAGTTAAAAATTATTGTTTAACTACTTTCAAAAGCCCGAAAAATCGGGCTTTTTTATTTAGAAGTTTTTAAAGTTAAAATTAACAACTTCATTATAAACAAATGCAATTAACGAAAAACTTCCTCTTCATTTTCTTTATTTGTCCCAAAAAACAAAGCAAAAGAAAGATTAAAAATGCTTGGGAGAATGTTTGTATTTAATCAAAACTTATGTTAGTTATGGCGGCCATAGTTTTAACAAGCAGCCTGCTATTGAATAATTATTTTTTGCGTGATGCCACTTTCTTTTTCTCTCACAAAGTACACTCCTGCCGGCAGGTTTTCCACCACTTGCAAGTTATTTCCTTGAGTTCGGTAAGTATGGATAAGTTTGCCCGTAATATCCGTTAATTCAAAAACAGATGGTTTACCGGAACGAATAGTAAAACTGCCCGAATTGGGGTTAGGGTGTATTGACCATGATGTTTCTACATTATTCTCCTCAATACTGGTGCACACATTCACATCAATCGTTCCTGTTGCTATTGTGTTTCCGCATCCGCCTGTGAGGGTTACCGTGTAATTAAACGTTCCACTTACCGTAGGTATACCGCTTATGGTAATCGTATCATTCGACCACATGCCTGTTACCCCTGGTGGTAACCCGGTAAATGTAGCTCCTGTGGCTCCTGTAGTCGTGTAAGTGATATTCGTTATCGCTGTGTTCACACATACTGCTTGGTTATCGGTACCTGAGGCAGAAGTTAATTTAACTGCTTCAAGACACAGTTTTGTTACAAAAACGTCATAATATCCCCCAAAGGTAGTTTGATAAGCACCTGATGTAGTATCATAATCGGAAGAAAGTGTATATCCCGTTAC
>CAZLMS010000025.1:0-13321 GCA_964560645.1 uncultured Flavobacteriales bacterium
CTTCCACCGGAGGAGGGGTAGATTCTGCGGGTTGTTCCGGTTGAGGTTGTTTGGGTTGCGGCTCATTGGTCGTTGGTTGAATCTCTCCCGAGCCTTCATCCGTCGTTCCAAAATTAAGCACTATTCCCTGCTCGGGTTTAGGTTCTATATACGACAATCCGAAAATGGCAAAAAGAATAAATAATAACAAATGGAATAAAATGGTGGCAATAAGTGCCGTTCGTTTATTTTTTTCTTGAACTATTTCC
This sequence comes from uncultured Flavobacteriales bacterium, assembly GCA_964560645.1. Taxonomy (GTDB): domain Bacteria; phylum Bacteroidota; class Bacteroidia; order Flavobacteriales_G; family NORP312; genus CAZLMS01. Next base: position 249 of record CAZLMS010000025.1, read on the forward strand.
AAAATTATTTGGCTTTTGTGGCTAATACCAATTGAAATTTATTTCGATTGGCAATATCCATTACTTTAACGGCATATTCAAGCGGAACGGTTTTGTCTGCACGCAAAATAATGCCCGGCTTTTCTTCTCCCGCCAATTTTGCTTTCAATACATATTCCAATTGGTCGGGAGAGACTTCTTCTTGATTAACGTAATATTTTAAATCGGGAGTAATGGATACCGAAATGTTTTGTTTTCCGGTGGTGCGGGCAGAACTTTTAGGCAAAAGCACCTTAAGTCCGTTGGGAGTAATAAGTGTGGACGCAATAATGAAGAATACCAACAACAGAAACACAATATCCGTCATGGATGCCATGTTGAAGTTTACGCTTATTTTATTTCTGCTTTTTAGTGCCATAATTATGCAGGTTCTTGAAGCACGTCCATAAATTCTATAGTTACGGCTTCCATTTGGTTTACTACTTTATCTATCTTGGCAACCAACAAGTTGTATCCTACATACGCTACAATACCTATTACCAAACCTGCAGCCGTGGTAACCATTGCTTGCATAATACCCCCCGAAAGTTGATCTAATTCCACACTGTTCCCGCTTGTGTACATCTCATGAAAAGTGTTAATCATTCCGATAACAGTTCCCAAGAACCCAATCATCGGTGCCGCTCCGGCTATGGTTGCTAAAGTAGGTAAATTCGATTCTAATTGATTTATTTCCAATTTTCCGGTGTTTTCTACTGCCGTGTTAATATCTTGCAAAGGTTTTCCTATGCGGGAAACGCCTTTTAAAATCATTCGTGCCACCGGGCTGTCTGTTTGCTGGCAAAGAGATTTGGCGGCATCTATCTTTCCATCGTAAATAAAATCTTTGATTTGATTCATAAAGTTAGGGTCGAGTTTTGATGCCCTTTGAATGGTAAGATATCTCTCGATAATGATGTATACCGCTATTACAGACAATATTCCTAAAGGAACCATGATATACCAGCCACCGCCGGCAATTAATTCCAAAATAGAAAGTGTTTCTTCATGGGGAACAACCGAAGATGTGTCTGTTCCGGCTACATTTACTTGTAAAAGCATTTTGTACATTTTTATTGTTTTAACGTTATTTTTTCAAACTCAGTGTGCAAAAAAGAAATAATATGCGGCTGCACCGGCTAAATATCCGATTAGAGCCAATAAACTGATTTTTCTCAAATACCACATAAAATCTATTTTCAATATTCCCATTACTGCCACTCCCGCTGCAGAGCCAATAATTAAAACACTTCCGCCGGTTCCCGCACAATAAGCTAAAAACTCCCAAAACGGATGGTCAGTAGGATAGGATATTCCGGCGACTTCGGGCCCTATTTCATACATTCCCATAGCTCCTGCAACCAACGGCACATTGTCCACTATAGAACTCAAAAGTCCTATTATTAAGTTTATGGCATAAATGTCTCCTACCGATGCTTGTAACCATTTCGCCAAATCCATTAAAATTCCTGCAGACTGTAATCCTGCCACTGCTGTTAATATCCCCAAAAAGAAAAATACGGAAGGCACATCCACTTTGGTTAAAACTCCTATAACCGACAACGGATATTTTTCTTCGTGGTTTTTGCTTCGATGCATAATTTCGGTAACCAGCCACATAATTCCTACACCCAATAAAATTCCCATGTAAGGAGGAAGGTGGGTAATGGTTTTAAACACCGGCACGAAAAGCAAACACGCCACACCGAGAAAGAATACCAGGTTTCGTTCTCCTCGAGTAGTGGGATTTTTTAAATGTTCTTCGGCAATGCTCACTTCCGGCTTTTTAATGTTGCCTCTTTGAGTGAGAGAAAGAATTAAAAGAGGGACTAAAAGGGTAACTAAAGACGGTAATATTAGCATCTTTACAATATTGGCAGCTGTAATTTGTCCTCCAATCCAAAGCATTATGGTGGTTACGTCTCCGATGGGCGACCATGCTCCTCCGGCGTTTGCCGCAATAATAATTACCCCGGCAAATACCCAAAGGTCTTTCTTTTCTCCCAGTAATTTTTTTAATAATGCCGACATTACAATTGCCGTGGTTAAGTTGTCTAACGCCGCTGAAAAAAAGAAGGTTATCAAAGATAATATCCAAAGTAATTTTACTCTGTTGGTTGTGGTAATTTTATCCGTGATTACTCTAAATCCTTCATGAGCATCTATCAACTCTACAATTGTCATTGCTCCCAACAAGAAAAATAAAATTTCCGCTATTTCTATAAGATGATGCTCCAGTTCATGAACGATATAATGATTGGTAACGGCAGGAATTCCTTCTTTAGATATTTCCTCGGGGGAAAACGATAAAATGTATTCTGAAAAGTTTTTAAACAGCCCCGATGCGTTATTCATAAGTTCTTGAACCGTCCAACCGTAATTAATTCCCAATATGGAATCTGCACCAAAAACAAAAACCGTCCAAATAAGTGTTCCCGTTAATAGTGCCGATGCGGCTTTGTCAATTTCAAGGCTGTGTTCCAATGCTATAAGGGCATAACCCACAATAAAAATAATAATCATTAATGTTATCATAGCTGTAAATTATTCTTTTTCAATAAAAATTGTTTGCGTCGGATATGCAAAGTCCGTGTCTTTGTGTTTCTTTACAATATCCATTATTTTAAAGTTTATTTCTTCCTTTATTTTCGTATATTCATTAAAGCTGATAATATCAATAAAATACAACACCATAATGTCCAGAGAAGATGCTCCGTATTGGTCGAAACGAACAATTCCGTCTTGATTGGTGTGAGGATGCTCATCTATCAACTGCTGAATTTCTTGAATAATTGCCTGAATGGTTTCGGGAGGGGTTTGGTATATCAACCCGATGGTCATTTTTACTCTGCGGAACGTTCTTAGAGAAAAGTTATCAAGTTCGGCATCCACCATTTTTTTGTTGGGAACGGTTAAATAGCTTTTTTCCAATGTTCGGATGCGGGTGCTTCTAAAACCGATTCTTTCTACGGTTCCTTCTATATTTCCCACTCTCACGTAATCTCCTATTACAAAGGGTTTATCTAAAAAAATGGTAAACCCTCCGAGCAAATTTTCAAGTGTTTCTTTTGCCGCCAACGCAACTGCCAAACCTCCTACTCCCAATCCCGCTATAAGTGAGGTAACGTTTACATCGAATATTTTTCCCAAAAAGATGAATGCTGCGAATATAATTACCAACACTTTTGTCATGTCTTTTGCAAAAGCTATTATTTGGTCATCTTGCATGCTTTCGGTTTTTTCGGCTCGTCTTTCCAGCACAATTCCAATTGCATCTACGATTCTTAAAACCACCCATGTAAACATTATTATGAATAAAGATAAATAGGTTTTTTTGAGTAAAAACCGCACAGACATTTTGTTAGGGTCGTCTCCAAAATCAAACTCGGCGGGATATTCCAAATGTAATGTGGCGAAATAAGAAATAATCAATATCACAACCCACGAAAGCGGTTTGTGTAAAATGTGAAACATCTCTTCTTTTGAAACATCTTTCAGGATTTTGCTGAATGCTTTGAAAATAAGGTTGGTAATCGTTCTTGAGAGAAAACGTTCAAAAACAATTGCCAATAAAATAAACCCGATTGCCCAAAGATAATCCTCTACAGAGTTTCCGAAAAATTGTTGTTGTAAAAACTCTTCCATGGTTTATTGGTTGATAAGTTGTTCTAATGCTATTTCAAAAGCCGTTTGAGCAATCTTGGTTTTTTCAGGGTTTCGTTCGTACACTTTTTTCAATGCTTTATGAATAATTTCGCTTGTGTCGTTAAAAATAGCTTCGTCGGAAATTTCTATGTTGTCTTCCATTAAATAAGCAAAAACGCGAGCCATTCCGCAATTGGAAATAAAATCGGGAATAAGGCTTATGGTATTGTCTGTGTATTCCGCTATGGGTCCGAAAAAGATTTCTTTATCGGCAAACGGCACATTGGCTCCGCATGACACTACTTGCAAACCGTTTTTAATGAGTTGTTCTATCTGATTTCGAGTAATTAACCGCGATGCTGCACACGGTAAAAAAACATCGGCTTGAACCCGCCATATTTGTTCGTTAATCTCTTCAAAAGGTATGAGATTATTTGCATTTAGCGTGTTTCCTTTTTTGTTGAGAAACAATTGCTTTACTTCTTCAAAAGAAAAGCCGTTTTCGTTAATAAGTCCGCCGGTTTTATCAATTATCCCTACAATTTTTGCTCCGGCTTGTGCCACATAATATCCTGCCGCTGCCCCTACATTTCCCCAGCCTTGCACAATCACTTTTTTTCCTTTGATGTCTTCTCTAAAAAGTGTATAATAATGTTTTACCGATTGAGCTACCCCGTAGCCCGTAATCATGTCTGCCACGGAAAATTTTCGCTCAATGCTTGGCGTGTATGCAGGGTCTTCCAACACTTTGGAAACACCTATGCGGAGCTGTCCTACTTTTTTAATTTTTTCGTTTTCGCGGGGGTTAAAAAATCCGTTTACCACCCCTTCTTGGGGATGCCACAAACCTAATTCTTCGGTAATTGGAATTACTTCATGTATTTCATCTACATTTAAGTCTCCTCCAGTTCCATAGTAATTCTTAAGTAAGGGAAAAACCGCTTTATACCATCTTTTGAGCACTTCGTGCTTGCGGGGGTCTTGCGGGTCAAAATTTATTCCCGACTTTGCCCCGCCAATGGGAGGTCCGGAAACCGTGAATTTTACTTCCATGGTTTTTGCCAACGACAAAACTTCTTGCTTATCAAGCCCTTTTCGCATTCGTGTTCCACCGCCTGCCGCCCCGTTTCGCAAAGAGTTGATAACCACCCAGCCTTCTGCATCCGTTTCTTGGTCTTTCCACTCAAACACAATTTCAGGCGGTTTCTCTTCAAATTTTTTCAGCAAGTTTTTCATTACATGGCATTATTAAGGCAACAAATGTAAAAAAAGGTGCATATCGTTTGATTTTCTAATGTTTTTTTTATTAAAAAATGTTTGTTAATTGTTTTTTAGACAAAATGTTAAGCAGGTCACGAACCAAAAAAGCATTCCATCTCTTTTTTCATTTTATGCAACTCATTGTGCCATGTGTATTCCTTTCGGGCAAGCGCCCGGCTATTTGTCTTGATTTTTTCCCAAAGAGGTTGCTTTTCCAAAAGCATTATTACTTTCTGCGTAAAATCTTCGGAATTATCGGCAATCAAGCAATTTTCGTTACTTTCCAACTTCAACCCCTCTGCTCCTACCCCGGTGGTTACCAAAGGAATGCCTCTGTATAGCGCGTCTAAATTTTTCACTTTAATGCCGCTTCCGAAAACCAAAGGCGAAATCATTACTCTGGTATCTTGCATAACTTCTTCCAAATTTTCCACAAATCCTCTAAGAAATACATTTGAGTGTTCGTTTACGATATTTTTAAGCTCTTCATCGGCGTTTTTTCCGACAATTTCAAAAGTTGTTTCGGGTTTATGTTGCAAAATAGCGCTCCAACAATTTTCCAAAAACCATATCACCGATTTTTTATTGGCTTCCCATGAAAGCGTTCCCAAAAAAAGTAATTTGGGTTTTGTGTGTTCATATTCAATATCGGGAAGAGTTAATAAATTGTCGTTGCCTAAATGATATGTCGGGCGAAATTTGTTTTTGTCTGCTCCTTTTTCAGTTAGCGCTTTAATATCATTCGGGGCGGCAAAAATTAAGTCTGCTTTCCGGCAATATTGTAATTCTTTTTTCAAAATTCTGTTTGCCTCGATTTGCACCGCTATCTTTCGAGTGTCCAACGGTAACAATTCCGCATACCGCTGCCATAAAAGAAATTCGGCGTTGTGTTCATGAAAAATAATTTTTCCGGAGAAATGTTCGGGCACGTATTGAAACATCTCAAAATGGTCAATAAATAAAATATCTTTTCCTTCTGCACGCTTGTGAACCTCATCTTTAAGTTGCGGCGAAAAATTACGATATACATTCAGAGGCATTTGCTTAAAATAGCTTTTAATTAAATTGCCCGTAGAACGAGGTTTGTTTAAGGGAAAGAAATAATGGGAGAACAACTTAGTTATTTGTTTCAAAAATGCTTCGGCATGGTTTTCGTCGTCATTCTTTAACAAAGAGATTAAATGAAGTTCATATTCTTCGGAAAAAAATTGCAGTAGTTTATAGGTTTTAATAACCCCGCCGCTAACGGGAGGATAAGGAAGTTGCGTAGTTAAAAACAAAATTGATTTTTGTTTCATTTTATTCGATATAACAGGTTTTATTTATTTTTGGAATTCTTTAAAAAAGCAAAGTTATGATTATAGCAACATCTCCTAAAGAATTGATTTTGATTTACCATTCTGACATGTCTTTTGCCGAAAAACTTTTGGCTTATGCAGCAGCAGAAGGGCTTGCTTTGCGTGAAATCGATTTGAAAAAAGAAAATTTGGCTGCTATCGATTGGGAAGAAATTGTCGAAAAACTTCAAATATCTTTTAAAGATTTAGTGAATTACGAACATCCTGATTTTGAAAGTAAATACGGAAATTACGAAGCACTAAATGAAGAAGACTGGTTAAAGGTTCTTTTGCATAATCCGGAGTTTTTAGCCCATCCTATTGCCATAAAAGGCGACAAAATAAAAATCATAGATATTTATTCCAAGCTTACTGAATTCTAAGCCATGAGGCTTATTGATGTAATTGTTTACAATTCTCAACGTGAAGAGTTTATAGATTTTTTAAATCTTCATTCTTCGGAATACACTCAATATTCTTTTTTCAATGTAGATGAAGATAAAATAAAATTTGAAATTTTAACGGAGGATAACTATGCATCACTTTTAAAATCGATAGAATTATTCCAACCGTTAAGAATTACTATCCTCCCCGTAGAAGCATCATTGCCTCAATCAACGCGAAAAGAAAAAACCTCTTTTAGCAGTTCTTTTTACAGCATTACTAAAGAAGAACTCGTAGAAGACGTGAAAAATGCTTCCGATTTTTCTGTCAATTTTTTAATTTTATTGATTATTTCTTCAATAATAGCCGGCATTGGGATTTTGAAAAACAACGTTGCTATTTTAATCGGCGCAATGGTAATCGCTCCTTTTTTAGGACCTGCCATTGCATTATCATTAGGTACTACCGTGGGAGATTCCGATTTGCTCAAACGGAGTTTGAAAACCACATTTTTAGCTACTTTTATTGCATTTTCGGTTTCTGTTTTATGGGGACTCTTGTTCGATGTAAGTAATATTTCATTTGACCCTGTTATTTCTTTTCAAGACATTGCTCTTGCTATTGCCTGCGGAATTGCGGGTGTTTTTTCGTTATTGGGAAACCAAAGCAGTTCTCTTGTAGGAGTAACGGTTGCCGCAGCTCTTTTGCCGCCTTTGTTCAAATCCGGAATGCTGATGGGAGGCGGTTTTTACAAAGATTCCGTTAATTCTCTTTTACTATATTTTGGAAATATAATTTCCCTCAATTTATCGGGTGTGATTACTTTTTATTTAGCAGGTATAAAACCATCAAAATGGTGGGAAAAAGAGCGCGCTCAAAAACAAACGGTTATTTCGGTTTTAATATGGTCTTTCTTATTAGTGGTTTTGGCAGTTATTATTATCGTTGTCCAGCAACCATAAAAAGGCTGCTTCCCCCTATTCTTTTAGTGATTTTTGGGAACTTCTTGTACAATAAAAAAGCACATCTTTTGGGGACAAACATTTTTGTAAACAACATTGATTGCCTGTCTAAGAATTAAAAGTTACAAAAAGCAATAATCGTATCTTTGTTGCCTGTATGGCAGAAAATCTTGTGATAGACCGCACATTGGGAAAAGAAGAAAAATATTCTTCCTTTCTTTTGCAAGTACAATCGCTAATCGAAGGCGAAACCGATGAGGTTGCGGTATTGGCAAATGTGTCGGCAGCGCTTAGGCAAACATTTAATTTTTTTTGGGTTGGATTTTATCGGGTTATAGACAGCAATACGTTATTATTAGGTCCCTTTCAAGGAGATATTGCCTGCTTTCGTATCGAAAAAGGAAAAGGTGTTTGCGGAACAGCTTGGCAACAAAAGAAAACCGTTATTGTTCCCGATGTACATCAATTTAAGGGACATATTGCTTGTAGCGTGCTTACAAATTCCGAAATAGTAGTCCCGGTTTTTGACAGTCAAAATGAGGTAAAATATGTATTGGATATTGACAGTACAGAGTTTAATCAGTTCGATGAGGTTGACCAAAAATATTTGGAAAAACTTGCTTTAATCATTAAAACTACGCTGTTTTGAAAAAATGCCTGCTTATAATTTTTTATGCAGTTTTAACAGGATGTGCCCATCAAGTAACCCCTTCCGGCGGACCCAAAGATATCACACCGCCTAAAATAACGTATTCCAATCCCGAAAATTTTTCTACCTCTTTTAAAGGCAATAGAATAGAATTACATTTTGACGAATATGTTCAAATAAAAAATTTCACCAAGGAAGTTTTGGTTACTCCCGCTTTAAAAAAACCTTTGAAATACAAGCTAAAAGGCAAAAAACTCATTATAGAAATTGCCGACACGCTGCTTCCTAATGCTACTTATGTATTTAATTTTGGTAAAAGCATAATGGACATTAATGAAGGAAATCCTTTAGACAGCAATGTGTTTGTTTTTTCAACGGGAAACGTGTTGGACTCTTTAAAAATAAACGGAAAAGTAATAGATGCGTTTTCATTAGAACCTCAAAAAGATATATCCGTTTTTTTATATGCTTCCATCAAAGATTCTTTACTTTTTAAATCTATCCCCGATTACATTACTTATACCAATGAAGACGGAAGTTTTGAATTTACCTATCTGCCGGCAACCAAATTTCAATTAGCTGCAGCAGAAGATATAAATAACAACAAAAAAGCCGATATCGGCGAAAAGATTGCTTTTACAAATTCTCTTGTTTCTTCACAAGATACTCTTCCTCGCAAATTACTTTTATACTTGCCGGAAATAAAACAAAAACAATATGTAAAATCCACGGTTTTTGATGAAAATAAAGCAAGAATTTTATTGAACTTACCCGAAAATAACTTGGAAATACAGTACCTTTCTTCTTGCGAAGATTGTTTTTTGGAACAAAACAAAACCTCCGACACCATTACAATTTGGACTAAATCCGATTCTTTAAAAATAGCACTTTTCGGCGCGAACTTTTCTGACACGCTTCAACTATTGCAAAGGAAAAAGAAGAAAAAAACTCAGGAAAAAATTTATTTTAAACCGCTGTACAAAAACCACAACTATCCGTATTTCAAAAACATTCTGCTTGAAGCGGGAACGCCTTTAAAACAAATAGACTCTGCAAAATTTATAATAGTAACCCCCGGCGACACCCTGCACCCGAAGGTTTTGTTGTCGAACAACCGGCAAATAGAACTTCGGCACCCGCTTAAAGAAAAAACGAACTATAAAGTGATTATCTTACCACAAGGAGTCACAGACATTTTTGAAATAACCAACAACGACACCATTCAAATTCCTGTACAAACAAATTCCCATACAGAATATGCAAATTTAAAATTGACAATATCTGGTGCTTTTCCGTCTTCTTATATCCTGAATTTGATAAAAGAAAACACTGTTCAAAAAACAGCTTTTTTCCAAAAAGATACTGTGTTACAGTTTAAAAACTTACCCCATGGAGATTATCAACTCAAACTCGTTTTTGACCAAAATAAAAATCAAAAATGGGATGGCGGAAACTATGCACAAAAACAGCTTCCCGAAAAAGTAATCTATTATCCCGAAAAGGTCAAAATGCCTAAAGGGTGGGATGTAGATATCACATGGGACTTAAATCATTTAAATAATCCCTAAGTTTGCAACATGAACTTTACCCGAGCGGCAAAGATTACTTTTGTAGCCTATTTTCTGGTTATATTGGCGGGGGGAGTTGTGAGAATGAGCGGAAGTGGAATGGGATGCCCCGATTGGCCCAAATGTTTTGACCGGTATGTGCCGCCGGTTTCCGAAAATGAGTTGCCGGATAATTACAAAGACATCTATCGCCAAAAAAGAGCCAAAAAACTCCAAAGATTCATTCAATTTTTACAATCTGCGGGATTGGAAGAAGAAGCTCAAGAATTGAGTAAAAATCCGGAAGTGCTTTACGAACAAGATTTCAATCCGTTCAATACATGGACAGAATACATAAATCGTCTAACAGGTGCGTTTTCCGGGTTGGCGACTTTGTGGATGGTAATGCTTTCTTTTGGAAAGTGGAAAGAACGAAAAAGCCTTGTAGTTCTTAGCTTTTTTCAATTGGTTGTATTGATTTTTCAAGCATGGTGGGGTTCTATGGTGGTAGCATCTAATATTACCCCCTGGGTGCTTACCGTACACATGATTTTAGCTTTGATTTTAGTAAGCGTCCAACTGATAATTATTCATTTGTCGGAAAATGCCCGTCTGATTACCGACAGAAAAAAGATTGTGTGGGCATTTTTGGGGCTTTTGTTTATGTTAGTCCAAATCCTTGCAGGTACTCAAACCCGCCAACAAGTAGATGAGCTGGCAAAAAATTTTCCGAGACAAGAATGGATAGAGTATTTGGGAGTGGTATTTAAATTTCACCGTTCGTTTGCCAATTTGGTTTTGTTAATGGCATTAATAATTGTATGGCGAACCTATAAAAAAAACCGAAGTATCCAAAGGAAAGAAATTTTACTTGTAGCATTGGTGCTAATGGAAATAACTGCGGGTATAGCACTTTCGCATTTTGGCATGCCGCCTCTCTTTCAGCCGGTTCATTTGTTAATAGGAATAGCTATATTTACAGCGTTTTTAAATATAATCTTTCAACCGAATAATCATGCAAAAAGTTGAGCATATCGGCATAGCAGTCAACAACTTGAAGGAAGCTGTAAAGAAATATGAAATGCTTCTTCAAACCGTATGCTATAAAACGGAAGAAGTAGAAGGCGAAGGTGTAAAAACGGCGTTTTTTCAAGTAGGAGAAACCAAAATAGAATTACTGGAAGCCACTAAACCTGAAAGCCCCATAGCAAAATTTATAGAAAAAAGAGGCGAAGGCATCCATCATATAGCATACGCCGTGGATGATATAAAAAAAGAAATGGAAAGACTGAAAAAAGAAGGCTTTCAACTTTTAAACGAAGAACCCAAAAAAGGGGCGGATAATAAATGGGTTTGTTTTGTACATCCTAAAACAGCTGCCGGAGTATTAACGGAATTATGTCAAGACATTAAATAAACACCTTATGAAGCAAATATTGAAAAAAACAACTCTTTTTGTGCTTTTCCTTTCTTTTACAATAGCACCATCACTTTTTGCTCAAGAAACATTTCCTGTTTACGGAATTTCCAACCCGAATAACAATCTTTATGCATTTACTAACGCACATATTTTTCTGGATTATCAAACCGAAATTAACGGCACAGTTATTATACAAGACCGAAAAATAATAGCAGCGGGCAACGATATTTCCATACCGCCCGAAGCTCAAATCATTGACTTGAAGGGAAAATACATATATCCTTCTTTTATAGACCCTTTTTCCGATTACGGAATGCCTGAAATCAAGAAAAACAAAGAAAAAAAATACGGTCCTCAATTTGAAAGAAAAACTAAGGGTCCCGTAGCATGGAACGATGCCTTAAAACCCCGCAGGCTTTTTGCGGAAGAATTTTCCGTGAACAACAAGCAAGCCGACAAATACCGGCAGCAAGGATTTGGAACGGTAATCACCCATCAAAAAGACGGAATAATAAGAGGAATATCAGCAACCGTGTTGCTTGGAAATCGCGTGGAAAATCTCGAAGTTGTTAAATCTAAAACAGCATTGCAGTTTTCTTTTAACAAAGGCTCTTCTACTCAAGATTATCCCGGTTCGTTGATGGGAGCGATTGCCTTGCTTAGACAAACCTATTTAGACGCTTTTTGGTATGCCAACAATACCGGAAAAAAAGAAAGAAACATTGACTTGGAAGCCTTTATCGAAGCTCAAAACCTGCCTCAAATATTTGAGGTAAACAATTACCAATCATTGCTCCGGGCAGACAAGGTTGGCGATGAATTTCAAGTTCAGTACATTATTAAAGGAGGAGGGGACGAATACAAAAGAATAGATGAAATTAAAAAAACGGGCGCAGCATTAATAATTCCCGTCAATTTTCCGGCTGCCTACGATGTAGAAGACCCTTTTGATGCAGAAATGGTTACACTTTCTGATTTGAAACATTGGGAATTAGCGCCTTTCAACCCGGTTATCTTGGAAAAAAACAATATTGATTTTGCTTTTACTGCTGACGGATTGAAAGATAAGACGCAGTTTCTCAAAAACGTAAGAACGGCAATATCTAAGGGGCTTTCTAAAACCACCGCTTTAAAAGCACTTACATATAATCCGGCTTTAATTATAGGAGAAGACGTTTCTGTCGGGAAAATTGCAGAAGGGTTTTTGGCTAATTTACTTATTACTTCCGGCGATATCTTTGAAGACACCACGATAATATACGAAAACATCATAGCAGGACAAAGGTTTATCTATCATGACATTAACTTCACGGATATTCGAGGGGTTTATGACTTAAATATAAATGGTAAAATTTATCAACTCCATGTAGAAGGAGACCTTGAAAAACCCACGGCAAAAATTCAAATAGACACCACCCGCATAAAAGCAACTCTTGAATTAAAAGGAAACTTAGTAACGCTTTCGTTCAAACAAAATGACGCATTTATCAGACTTTCCGGTAAAATTAATTTTAACAGCGGTATATGGGACGGAAAAGGCGTGCTTCCCGATGCTCAATGGGTAAATTGGAATGCTATTCGGAAACAACGCTATTCCGAAAAATCAAAAAACCGGAACACAACACCGGACACTATAATTCCCCCGGTATTTTTCCCAAACATGGCTTACGGCTGGGATACACTCCCCAACCAGCAAACATATCTCATAAAAAACGCCACCTTATGGACTTGCGAAGCCGAAGGTGTAATGAAAAATGCGGATTTACTCATTCAAAACGGCAAAATTGCCCAAATAGGATACCATTTGGAACAACCTGAAGGTGCTGTTGTTATTGATGCTACGGGCAAACA
>CAZLMS010000026.1:0-13284 GCA_964560645.1 uncultured Flavobacteriales bacterium
GGGTAAAATAGGTAATTGGTTTACCCGTTGAAAATTTACACGGTCAAAATAAAAAATATTTTCCCGGTTATATACATTGGTAATTCCGAAATTGATATCCAAAGTAGAACTCTCGGATATAGTTACAATGTGTTTAATGTTCATATCCAAACGGTGGTAATAGGGCAGCCTCCCTTGATTAAGGTCGGCATACAACGTACCTAATTGCCCGTTGGAGGTAACATAATTTTGATTTACATCTTGAAAATCAAATTTTTCGTAGAATCCTTGTGTTTGTGTAAACGGAAATCCCGAACCTAAATTCCATCTGGCATTAAATTCCCAATTCAAATCTTCTCCAAAGGTATATGATGCCATAAGGTTCACATTATGTCTTCTGTCAAATACCGGATAATAGCCGAGCATTCCGTTCTCGCCCGTAACATTCGTAATTCCGTCCCATCGGGTAACTTTAGAAAGCGAATAAACTCCCCATAAATAAAGTCGTTTGTATTCATATTTTAAATTAAAATCAATTCCGTAAGCATCGCCGGTTTCTACAATAAAATCTTTTTTATACACATCCGGCACATCCGCATGAGCCGCATCGTCGTCAAATATTTTGTTTCGGTTAATGCTTACCAATTGGTCGAATTTTTTGTAATATGTTTCTATATTAAGCGACAAGTTTTTATGTAAATCAATTTCGCTTCCTACAATGGCATGCCAAGAAGTTTGCAACGGGTGTTTTACTTCCCGGGTGTTTCCATTAGGCAAAGTCATTTCTTTTTGCAAGTTTCGGGGTGATGATAAAAATCCGTAGAAGAAATTAACCACGTCTCTGTCGGAACGCCCCGAGATAAGATTTTGAGAATATCGCCCGCCCGCAAATTTTAAACGGAATTTGTTTGTTACATTGTATTTAACCCCAAGACGTGGCTCCGGAGATACTTCATTAAGCGAAGCATAATATTGAAGTCTGAATCCGGGGTCAAAAACAAATTTTCCGGCTATAAATTTATAGGTAATATAAGAGCCTATTTGTGTATTGTTTTCTTGTTGCACAATTTTAGCTCCTACGGCATTGGTATATTGATAATCGGTAGAAAATCCGTTCAATTCGATGCCGTATTTCAAAGCATTGTCTCCCACAAAGTTTGTAAAATCAAATCCGCCGGTAAACCCGCTAATGGAACTGGTTCGAGGGTCTGCTCCGGTTTCTTTAAAAAACACGTTGTAAGATGAATAAGAAAATCGTCCTTCCACCAATACGGGAGATGTTCCCGGAACAATAATAAAATTGGTTCCTGCTCCGGAATTAGTCCAATGCAAATCTTCTACTGCCTGATAATTTACGCGGTCGTTAAAATTAAATCCGAAGACGTTCAATTTGCTTCCGTTACCGCCGTTAAAAGTCAGTTTTCCGTAAATGTCCGTAAACCCGAAAGGTAAGCTTCCCGAAGGGGGGGCTTCCCAGTTTTGAAACAAAAAGTTGGTATCTGTAGAGTTGTCCAAATATTTATACAATGCTTGTGAGGTGTGCTCCAAATATGATGTTTTGGCACTAAAAATAAAAGAGGTAGAACCTCCGCCGTTTTCTTTTTGTTTTACAATAGGTCCTTCTATCAATACGGAGCTTCCGAATGTGTTGGCGGAAACTTTACCCGAAAAATCTTTTTTGTTACCGTCTTTTGTAGTAATATCCATAATAGACGAAACTCTTCCGCCAAACTGAGCACCAAATCCTCCCGTATATATATCGGCATTGCGAATAATATCGGTTTCAATTACCGAAAACAAACCGATGGAGTGAAAAGGGTTGTAAATTACCATTCCGTCTAACAGCACCTTATTTTGAATAGGAGAACCTCCGCGAATATAAAGCTGCCCGCCTTGGTCGCCGGTAAAAACAATACCGGGTAGTACTTGTAAATATTGAGCCAAGTCTGCCTCTCCACCCACAGTAGGTAATGTTTGAATCTCTTTAGGCGTAATTTTGGTTACTGACATTCGCACTTCCGTTTGGGCTTCTTGTTGTTCTGCAGAAACTTCAAATGCTTGCAATTGAATGGTAGATTGAGATAAATACAGTTGTTTGGTTAGAATCTCTCCGGCTTTTACGGTAATAGGCACTCGAAGCGTATCGTATCCCAAAAAAGAAGTCATTAAGGTATAATTTCCTTCGGGGACTTTGGTGATGGAAAAATATCCGTTCACGTCGGTAGAAGCTCCCATGGTAGTGCCTTGTAAATAGACATTGGTAAAAATAATCGGCTCTCCTGTTTCCTTATCATATACAAAGCCTCTTACTACACCGGTTTTTTGAGCAAATGATAACGCAACTGCGAAAAACAGTGCTAAAAGTAAAATTGATTTTTTCATAATTGTCCGCAATAAATGGTTGCCAAATGTACGCTTTTTCGTGTTTTTTATAAAATGGTTATTTAATCATTCTTGCATCCCCAACTCCACTATTCTGTCAAATTCTTCTCTTTTCACGGGCATAACAGACAATCGAGGTTGTTTTATCAGCCCTATATTTTGCAAGACTTCATCTTCTTTTATTTGTTTGAGCGTTACGGGTTTTTTAAACTTCCGATAGGGTTCAATATCTACGGCAACCCAACGAGTATCATCGGTAGTAGGGTCTTGATAATATTCTTTAATAACCTTGGCAATGCCTACTATTTCCTTCCCTTCATTGCTGTGATAATACAAAACCAAATCGCCCTTTTTCATTGATTTCAAATTATTGCGTGCTTGATAATTGCGAACGCCGTCCCAAAACGTTTTGCCGTCTTTTTCCAAATCGTTCCAAGAATACTTGTAAGGTTCGGATTTTACTAACCAATAGTTCATATTTGCATAATTTCGGGCAAAAATAAGATTTTCAACCTGTATATGTCATCTTTTTGATAAAAGGCAGTTGAAGATAAAAAATGAAACCTTTACCAAGAAAATACGATTAAGTAAGCTGTATTCGTTGAAAGAAGTATGAAAAATAGGATCTTAATACTTTTTATTATAGGCGTTTTAACTGCTTCGGGACAGGAAAAAGGATGGCTTTCTTTAGGTGTACGAAATACCTTAAATACTTTTGATACTGACGGAACAGGCATAGGCGCGGGCGGACAATTCAGAATAAGGTTATCTGACAGAATCAACACTGACTGGTTTGCCGATTATATATCCATTGCAGCTTCCGAAAATAATATTCGCAGTGATTATGCTCACATTGGCTGGTCGGTATTGTACTATTTAAAAAAGAATATTCGCCCAAAATGGCAACCCTACATATTGGCAGGACATTGTTTCGACTATAACAAAAAAACTTATCTCCTAAACACCGATATATCTAAAGACCGGTGGGGAGCTGCCGTTCAAGCTGGAGCAGGCTCTCATTTTAATGTGAACGAAAAATTAGATATTTCACTTACGACTCAATATATGATTCATTTAACTAAAAGCATTGAACTTGAACAAAAAGAAAACGGAGAAGCATTTTTTGAATCTCACCAACACTCTTTTTTAGAAGGTCATTTATTGGTTACGCTAAGTTTAAATTATAAAATCGTGCAATTGTTTGGAAAAAATGAATAAAATTATTCAATTATCACTTGTTTGTTTTTGTATTGTTCAAAACAGTTTTTCGCAAAACAATTACATAGAAAAAGGCTTGATAGCCACTAAACTTACCCTTACGCCTTCTTATTACTTTGGAGGGAAACAAGGCTTGTTTTATTTAACCGGAAATTCGGATATTTATTTAGACAACCGTTTTTCAGTAGCATCGGAAATTGGTTATTATTTAGGTAATATCAACGGTAATGAAACTTTTACCCACAATCATTCTTTATTTTTCGGGGGGAGTTATCATTGTGTAAAAGAACAAGCGGATTTCTTTCTCGCTTTTCAACCGGGAGTTTCTTACACACAAGCAAACGGCACTGTATATAACCAAGAAAATGTAAAAGCTTCGGTTAATCCTTTAATCTCTTTTAATGCGGGTTTGAATTACTATATTTCAAATTTTTTTCATTTTTTCATAAGCGGAAGATATATTTACGGACAACAAAACAATTATCCTGTGGTTAATTTGTCAGAATTCAGAGTTTCTGCGGGTTTAGGATTTAACATTCATGTATTAAAAAAGAACAATAAAAAAAGCTGCCTCGAATGAGGCAGCTTTCTTCAAAAGATAAAGCATATTTTTTACTTATCGTCTTTGAAATATACCGTAGAAAGATCTCTAATTTCCATTGCATTAGCAGGGAAGTTTTTCACTTTCTTACTGATAAGCCGGGTAAACTCATCATAGTAAATAGGCATAACGGCCGCATCATCAAGTTGCACCTGGTCAGCCATTCGATATAATCTGTAACGCTCAGCATTATCCACTGTTTGCAATGCTTTTTCAAATAAAGAGTCGAACTTTGCATTTTGATATCTCACAGAGTTTATGTAAGATTTTTCCGATAAACTTTCAGGCACATTTTTTCCGTAAAGTAAATTGAGGAAGTTTTCAGGATCGGGATAATCTGCCACCCATGCCGTACGGAAAAACATAGCTTTTCCGGTTTCCAAGTTTTCCAAATGTTGTGCAAAAGGCATTACCTCCAGCTTTAAATTCACTCCTAAATTTTCTTTCAGCATGGATTGAATGGCTTCGGCTACTTGAATATTGATAGAACCGCCGCTATTTAAATTAAGCGTGATTTCGGGAAGCCCTTTTCCTCCCGGATAGCCGGCTTTTGCCAAATATTCTTTAGCCAGTTCGGGGTCAAAGCGATACCCTTTCAGGCTGTCATATTGATACTTTTTAAATCCTTTGGGAACAATTCCGTATTCGGCAACCTGTCCGTCTCCTCTTAAAGTAAAATCCACAAGCTTTTTTCGGTCAATGGCATAATTGAAGGCTAATCGTAAATATTTATTACTAAACAAATCAGATTTGTGTTGAAATCCGTAATACTGGACGGCAAGGGCAGGAGTGTTTTGCATGTAATATTCAATGTTTCCGCCACTTTTAGCCTCTTCTAACTCTCCTACTACTTGGTCTATCATTTCAAGCGGCAACTTAAATACCATATCTAAATTACCTTTTCTAAATTCCAGTAACTCGGATTTTTTCTCCTTTAAGAAAGATACTTTAATGGCGTCTATGTAGGGTAATTGATTACCGTGTTCATCTACTCCGTAATAATCGGGGTTTCTTTCCAATATAACCACCTCACCTTCTTTAATGGTTTTTACGCGAAAAGGACCCGTACCTACCATTTTCACCCGCATCTCATCGCCATATTTTTCAAAAGCCTCTTTCGGATAAATCCAGAAAGCACTATGTCCCATAATATTAAGAAATCCGGCGAAAGGACGCTCCAATTCAATTTCAATAGTATATTTATCAATTACCTTAATTCCTTTTACACCTTCAGCAGGCGGATTTCCTGATTTAGATGCTTCATGATATTCATTAGCTCCTACCACGCGGTCTTTAACCAGCCAAAACATCTGGTTAAGCGGATGAGCAGAACAAATAAAATCAAAGCAATATTTTACATCTTCGGCAGTTACTTCTCTTCCTTTACCGTCGGGGAAGCACGGGTCGTCATGGAATTTCACGCCTTTTCTTAAATAAAATTTGAATTTAGTAGCGTTTTCGTTAACTTCCCATTTTTCCGCCAATGCAGGTTGAATACTCAGGTCTTTTTGAGAAAATTTTACCAATCCGTCATATACTTGATAACCGATTCTAAACGAAGCAACTTCGGTAATATTCGGGGGAAAAAGATGTCGAAAATCTTCTACTTCATTGTATCTGAAAACACCTCCGTAGTTTATGCCGCCTTTTGCCGTTCTAAGTTTTTTTTGCGCATGCTTTCCTCCGCAAGACACTAAAAAACCTACAGATATAATTGTTAATAACAGACTAATATGTTTTTTCATTGTTCGTGAAATTTAAAGCTACAAATATATATATTCTGCATAATCTCATTAGATTATTAGACAATTCTTTGTTTTTTTTAGATAATTGGCAAAAAATCTTTATTAAAATTCCAAAAGAACAGGGCAGTGATCGGAAAAGTTAACTGCTTGCAAATACTTGACTTTCGGTTTTTTTGTGCGAACAAATGCAGATTCTGCTAAAAAATAATCTATCCGCCATCCTGCATTTCGTTCTTTAGCTTTGGTAATATAGCTCCACCAGGAATATTGTATGCGCTCGGGATTATATCGCCGAAAAACATCTTCCAATTGATGAATGGAAAGAAAATCCGAAAGCCATTGCCGTTCTTCCTTTGTAAAGCCGGGTTTTTCTTTATTTCTAACGGGATCGAAAATATCTACAGATTGATGACAAATATTCAAGTCGCCGCAAATAATTAAAGGAGAAGATGTTTTAATGGAAGAAATAATCGCATGAAAATCCTTTAGAAAATTTAATTTTATTTTTTGCCGCGCTTCGGAACTGCTTCCGGAAGGGAAATAGGTATTCACAAGAGTAAAATCATTAAACCAAAGCACTTGAACTCTTCCTTCGTTATCTGTTACAGAATTTGAAAAACAACAGTTGTAATACTCTGCAGGTATTTTCGATAAAACGGCTGTTCCACTATATCCTTTTTTATCAGCCGCATTCCAATAAACATGAGAAAAACCTTGACGGCGAAAAACTTCGAGGGACACATCCTGTTTCAAGGCTTTAATTTCCTGTAAACAAACAATGTCCGGGTTTACTGAAATTAACCAATTTGAAAAACCTTTTTTTAATGCAGCCCGTATTCCGTTAATATTGTATGAAATAATTTTAGGCAAAAGGAGTTTATTTTGTCATTTGCAAAGAAACCGAATTTTGAAGATAATCCGTTACATATTTGTTTTGTCGGCTTTTTTATCCGTTCAAACGGGGTTTGGACAAAATTTGAAAAATAATTTAAGAATAAAACAATTTGAACAAATTAAGGATTCGGTTTATTTAGACAGCTCATTTATTAGCATTTCATCCGTAAAACTTATTGCGGAAGGCGATACCATTTCTCCTGAGCAATATCACGTTAACCCTTATTCAAAATATTTGGTTGCAGATACACCTCTTTCAAACGTAACCATTTTATACAGAGTTTTTTATTTTCCATTTGATTCGGTTTATTTCAGGAAGAAACTCATTTTTGACGAAAAAAAACAAAATTACTTCTTAAACACAGCTCATCCGCAATCGTCGCAATTTGAGTTGATAGCATCCGATAAATTACGCAAATCGGGAAGTATTTCAAGAGGCGTATTATTCGGCAATAACAGAAATTTGTCGGTCAATTCGGACCTAAACTTACAAATAGACGGACAACTCACGGACAATCTTTTTGTAAAAGCAGTAATTACGGATAACAACATTCCTATCGAACCGGAAGGAAATACGGCTCAGCTTCAGGACTTCGATAAAATATTCATTCAGTTATACAATGATAACTTAAACGTTACTTTCGGCGATTTTCCGTTTAAAAGGCAAGAGCCTCATTACTTGAAATTATATAAAAAAACACAAGGCGTCGGGGGTAATTATGTTACCAAAAACGGAATATCATCCAACAATATAGGGTTTACAGCCGGCTTATCGAGAGGAAAATTTGCAAGAAATGTGATACAAGGAATAGAGGGAAATCAAGGTCCTTACCGGTTAAAAGGAGCTAATAACGAAAATTTTATCATTGTACTTTCGGGAACCGAGCGGGTTTACATTGACGGTAAACTATTACAAAGAGGACAAGAGTATGATTACATTATCGATTACAATACGGCAGAACTCACCTTTACCGCCAAACAGCTTATTACCAAAGACAAAAGAATAGTAGTGGAATTTCAATACTCGGACAGAAATTATGTTCGTTCATTGTTTAGATTTTCTAACGATTGGGTAACGAAAAAAAACACTTTACGATTGGATGTGTATTCGGAGCAAGATGTGAAAAACCAACCGCTCAACCAGGATTTAACAGACGAGCAAAAGAAACTGCTTTCGGAAATAGGTGACAGTCTTCATAAAGCCATTGTACCGGGCTATCAACTCTCTGAATTTTCGGATGATGCCATTTTATATAAACTCGACATCGACACACTTACGGGCGACAGTATTTTTATTTTTTCCACCAACCCCGACAGTGCCGTATATAAAGTAACCTTTTCATACGTCGGGCAAGGGAGAGGGGCTTATCAATTGCAAGAAAGCACCGCAAACGGCAAGATATTTAAATATGCCGGAAAAAATCAAGGAGATTATTTGCCTTTGAGCTATTTGTATGCTCCCGCAAAGCAGCAAGTGGCAAGTTTAGGCGGAATATACAAAATCAATCAAGCCAATATATTAAAATATGAAGTAGCGGTTTCCAATAACGATATTAACACGTTTTCTAAAAAAGACAGTCAAGATAATATCGGTATAGCCACTTTTGCCGAGTGGAATAACGAAGTTGCATTAGATGATTCTTCCAAGTGGAAGTTAAAAACGGCTTTTTTCGTGGAAACCCTAACGGAAAATTTTAAAGGTATAGACCGGTTTCGCAAACCCGAGTTTTTCAGAAACTGGAATCTCAGGAACGTAAAACTAACCGAAAGTCAAATATATTCCGGAATAAAATGGCAATTGGTTAATGATAATCAAACGGATATTTCCACTTCTTTTCAAACCTACTTTACACCCGAAGAATATCAGGGATACCAAAATTACACCCGAATAATCCATAAGAGTAAATACCTGTATGGAAATATCAAAAATTATGTTACTTATACCGACGGAAATATTGTGAAAAGCCGTTTTATACGTAACCTGTCTGATGTTTTGTATAAACAACTGCCGGTTTTGGATATTGGCTGGAATAATGATTTTGAAAACAACAGATTCTACGACATCACCCAACCTCAATCACTCACCGGAAATTCCTATCAATTTTTGGAATGGAAAACTTTTGTGCAAAGTAAAGACACGGCAAAAAACCTGCTTAAAGCCGCTTATATTGAGCGAACCGACAACGGATTAAAGAACAACCGTCTTGCAACGGCTACCGTAGGACGAACCGTTCAACTCGAAGTAACAATCAACGCTTTTAAAAACCAGCGCATAGGATTGCGAAGTGCCTATCGAATACTCAAAATAGCAGATTCTACCATCACTACCCAAAAAGCCGACAGCACGTTATTAAACCGTTTGGAATATTCTTCCAAATTATGGAAAGGCGCAATAAGAACCGTTTTGTTTTACGAAGTCGGCTCGGGAATGGAAATCAAAAAAGATTTTACCTATATAGAAGTTCCTGCCGGACAAGGAGTATATGTTTTTAACGATTACAATGACAACGGAATTAAAGAACTCAACGAGTTTGAACCGGCAGTTTTTCAAGACCAGGCAAATTATATAAGAGTATATACCCCCACCAACGAATTTGTAAAAGTCTTTACCAATCAATATTCCCAAACACTTTATTTTATTCCTCGAATTGTTTGGCACAATAAAGACGGTTTACGAAAATTGCTTTCCAAATTTCAAAATCAATTTTCCGTTCAAAGAACCATTAAACACACCGCTTCCGAATGGGAATATCGTTTCGGGGCATTTATACAAACTCCTGCAGATTCTTTTCTTCAATCGCAAACCTCTTTGCTTCGAAATGTTTTCTCATTCAATAAATCCAACCCGGTTTTCGGGGTAGATATTACCGCCCAAAGTCAAAGAAACAAAGTATTGCTGGTAAACGGATTTTCGGAAACCAATAAAGACCGCTACGGAGCCAGAATCCGGTGGAACATTACCAATTATTTGTTAGCTGTCTTAGAATGGAATGAAGGCTACAAACAATCGGTTTCCGATTTTATGAGCAACAGAAATTACCTGTACGATTTTACGGAATTGACACCAAAAATAAGCTGGCAGCCCAATACCAAGTTTCGATTAACTTTAAATTACGGCTATCAGGAAAAAATCAACCGTCCTGATTTAGGAAACGAAAAAGCATTTATTACGCGCGTAGGAGCAGAAACCCGATGGAACAGCGTGAAAAACGGCGTGCTTACCATACTAACCGATTTTTACAACATATCATACAACGGAAATAGCGGAACATCCATTGCTTATGATATGTTACAAGGATTAAATCCGGGATATAATTTGGTTTGGCAAGTGTTTTTTCAAAAAAATGTAGCTCAAAACCTGCAAATAAGCATCAACTACAACGGAAGAGGCGCTCCGGGACAAAAAGTTATTCATACCGGAGGCGTGCAAGCTCGAGCTTTTTTTTAGATTTGTATTTTAAAACAATTTCATGAGAAAAAATATTTGCACCATATTCCTGCTTTTCATTTTTGGGACAACTGTTTGGTCTCAACCTCTTCAGGACAACAAAAAATATTTAAAAGCATATTTTTCTTATGCAAAATTTTACTCTCCCGAGTACGGTCCGTATATTGAAACATATTTGACTGTAATAGGTAACACGCTGGAATATAAAAATATAGGAAAAGGTAAAAAACAAGGAGAAGTAGAAATAACTACCGTAATTAAAGAAAAAGACTCGATTATTAACTTTAAGAAATACAAGGTATTATCCCCCATATATGCAGACTCCGCACATGAATTTAAAAATTTCATAGACGTGCAGCGATTATCCGTTCCAGACGGAAAGTATGATTTATACTTGGAAATAAGAGACGTAAATTCTTTAAACCAACCTTTCACATATACCGAACCGCTTACCGTTGATTTTGATAAAGACAGCGTAAACATTTCGGATATAGAACTTATCGAAAAATTCTATAAAACTACGGAAAAGACAGTATATACCAAACACGGCTACGATATTTTTCCCTACCAATCCACCTTTTATCCCGATGTGGTAGATGACTTCTTATTTTACTTTGAAATATACAACACCACAACTTTTTTTAAAGACGAGCCGTTTCTCGTAAATTATTACTTGTCAGACTACAACTCGTTAAAGAAAATGGACGGTTATTTTAAATTTAAAAGAAAGAATCCCGAAGATGTAATTGTGATAATAGACAAGTTTAATATTGAAAAACTGCCCAGCGGAAACTATTATTTTAATGTTGATATTGTAAATAAAGAAAACCAAATTGTAGCCCACAAACATATACTCATTCAAAGGCTTAATCCCGAGTATGATATTACCACCGACAACTTGGAAAACGTAGATGTAACCGGAACATTTGTAGATAAAATTACGGATGAAGAACAACTTACCGAATACATTGAAAGCGTATATCCCATCGCCTCCAATTTGGAAACCATATTTATCAATCACACCATGAAAAACGCCGATTTTGAAACCAAAAAGAAATTTTTCTACAGCTTTTGGTATTCGCGCAATAAAACCAACCCCGAAGAAGCATGGAAAAAATACCTGACCGAACTCGAAAAAGTAGAAAAAGAATTTGGCACACAAGTGAAAAGAGGGTATGAAACAGACAGAGGAAGAGTATATCTTAAATACGGACCACCTAACACCCGGGTGCAGCAACCCAGCGAACCCGACACCTACCCTTATGAAATATGGCATTACTACAAAATAGGCAACCGCTCCAACGTAAAATTTGTTTTTTACAACACCGATTTATCTACTAACGATTATCAATTACTGCACTCTAATTTATTCGGAGAAATAAGCGATTACAAATGGCGTATGCGGTTAAAAAGCAGAAACAACCCCGACACCAATGTGGACCAATCTAATCCTATGGACAGTTGGGGCGGACGCTCGGAAGATTACTTCAATAACCCTCGTTAATGAAACAAGCCGCAGTAGTAGTGTTAAATTACAACGGCAAAAATTTGCTGAGCAAATTTTTGCCGGCACTCCTTCAACATACCGATAAAAAACTTGCCGAAATATACGTTGCCGACAACAACTCCACCGATGATTCCGTGATGTTTTTAAAACAAAACTTTCCACAAGTTAAAATTATTCAACTTGCTGAAAACAAAGGTTATGCAGGAGGATATAACGAAGCGTTGAAAAAAGTAAGCGAACCGGTATATGTGTTGGTTAATTCCGATATAGAAGTTACGCCGAATTGGTTGGAACCTTTGCTCGAAACAATGTATCGCCAAGAAAATATTGCGGCGGTGCAACCCAAAATATTGGATTGGAAAAATAAAGAAAAATTTGAATATGCCGGAGCTGCCGGCGGTTTTATAGATAAATACGGTTATCCTTTTTGCCGGGGAAGAATTTTTGATGTAATTGAAAAAGACAAGGGACAATACAATGATATCACGCCTGTGTTTTGGGCTTCGGGAGCATGTTTTGCCGTTCGGAGAGATGCTTTTTGGGAAGCAGACGGGTTTGACGAAAATTTTTTTGCACACATGGAGGAAATAGACTTGTGTTGGCGGTTGTTTCATCTTCAAAAAACTGTTTGGTTCGATTATCGTTCGGTAGTTTACCATGTAGGAGGCAAAACACTTTCGCAAGAAAACCCTTTTAAAACTTACTTAAATTTTCGCAATTCCTTATACATGTTGTACAAAAATCTTCCTTCAAACAGGTGGCGCATTATTTTTACACGGCTTGTTTTAGACGGAATTGCAGGAATAAGGCTTTTATTGCAAGGGAAATGGCGTTTTACGGCAGCTATTTTAAAAGCCCATTTTCATTTTTATATGCGCTCCTCAAAATTGAAACGTTCGCAAACCGTAAACCCGGAAAAGTATTATTTGGTAAATTCTATTGTTTATCAATTCTTTGTGAGGAAAAAACGCATTTTTTCGGAGTTGCACAAAACCCGGTAGAAGCAAACGATTCAAGTTTGTAGGCAGGGTTAATGTTCAAGGGTATGAGCAGGGAGCAAGGGTTACTTATATACTTGCCTTTAAAATTGCAAACAACAACTATGTTTTCTTAGCCATTGTTGGGGCATCGTTTTTTATTTTTCTTTCAGTCAAGTTTGTAAATATCTCTTGCGCTTTTACAATCAATATTCTTGGGGGGTAAATGTGAAGTGTGGCGAACACAGTCAACAGCCACCCCACAATTACAAGCCCACCATTTGGAATTTCTTTGGTTGTCTCACGTCCGTCCCTTGTGATTATCGTTGTTTCAATGAAGCTTGGTGTCAATGAAAGTCCGAGAAGTATCAGTGCTACAAAAGTCAATAGTATTGCAAGATAAAAGTGTTTAGTCCACCAGTTATTCACTTTGTTTATTAGTCTAATTGGAAGACCAATTATGAAGCAACAGAAAATTGTCAGAGCGGATAAGAGTACAGCAAAAATTGATTGAAAAATAGTCAGCCCGATAA
>CAZLMS010000027.1:0-13115 GCA_964560645.1 uncultured Flavobacteriales bacterium
GTATTGACATGTTTATTGCTAATTCTCAGCGTTCCCGGATATACGGCTTTTGAGCATTTTGGCAGCGGAGCAAAGTCGGCGGGAATGGCAAACGCATCGCTTGGAAATACAGATTTATGGGCTGTTTTCAATAATCAAGCAGGGTTGGCAGATTTAAAATCCATGCAGGCGGGATTGTTTTACGAGTCGCGGTTTTTGATGCCTGATTTGGGAGTGAAAGGAGGAGGTTTTGCATTACCTACTAAATCAGGGACATTCGGGCTTTCTGTCGGTTCTTTCGGCTATTCGGCATATAATGAAAACCGATACGGAATTGCCTATGCTCGTAAGTTATCGCCAAATATCAACGTGGGGATTCAAATAAACTATCTTTCGCTGAATATCGCAGAAAATTACGGACAGAGGAGCTTGTTTACCGGTGAAATAGGATTTCAAGCTAAACTCTCTGAAAAATTAGGAATTGCAGCGCATGTGTTTAATCCGGTTAGAAGTAAAGTGGCGGATTACAACCAAGAAAATGCTGCAACAATTTTAAAACTCGGTATGAATTACCGTTTTTCCGATAAAGTTTTTTTTGCTGCGGAAGGAGAAAAGGAATTAGACCATCCCATCAATGTTAAAACAGGGTTGGAATATCATATTACGGACCCTTTATATCTACGAGCCGGAATTAATACAAATCCTTTTGTCAGTTCATTTGGATTCGGATTGGAAATTAAAAATTTTATGGTAGATATAGCAGCATCTTATCATTCTGTTTTAGGTTATACGCCGCAAATGTCTTTGGTTTATAAAATTAAAGAAATAGACCGTTGAATACCTTTAAGATTTACATAATTGGATTTATATGTCTGACATTTACGCTTTCTGTTCAGGCACAGAATAAGAAACAAAAAAGTGCTGCTGCAGAGCAAATTATTAATGATAGAATAGAAAAAATAGCAGAAGTTTCTCAAGATGAAGAATTAGATTTGGTAACCTTGTTTGATGAACTCTTCTATTATTATGAACACCCGTTGAATTTAAATACGGCATCAAGAGAGGATTTGGAGAGTCTGAACCTTTTAACTGATTATCAGATTGCCCAATTATTGGAACATCGGGAAAAATTCGGAAATTTCATATCTATATACGAGTTGCAAGCTGTTCCGGGCTTTGATTTGGAAACTATTTATTCAATTTTACCTTTTGTGCGTGTAACAGACAGGTTTGAATCTCCGCATGTTTCATTTAACGAATTATTGAAAAACGGTAAAAACGAGTTGTTTATCAGATGGTCAAGAGTGTTGGAACAAGCAGAAGGATATAAACCAATTGATGACTCTTTACTGGCTGCCAATCCGAACAAGCGATATTTAGGAAGTCCGGATAAATTATATACTCGATACCGTTTCAAATTTGGAACAAACTTATCTCTCGGATTTACAGGGGAAAAAGACGCCGGGGAAGAGTTTTTTAAAGGTTCGCAGCCCTATGGGTTTGATTTTTATTCCGGACACTTCTTTTTGAAAAAAACCGGACTATTTAAACGATTGGCAATTGGCGATTATCAAGTTCAATTAGGGCAAGGATTAACATGGTGGTCGGGCAGGGCATTTAGAAAATCAGCAGCAGTGATGAGTGTAAAAAGAAATGCTTTGATTTTAAAACCCTATACTTCGGTTAATGAGAATAATTTTATGAGAGGTGCCGCAGCCAGTTTGCCGGTGCTTAAAAAGTTTGAAATTACCGGGTTTGTTTCCAGAAAAGGGATAGATGCCAATATTAACACCACGGATACACTTGATGACGAGCAAACGGTAACATCATTTCAAAATTCGGGATTACACCGAACTCCCAATGAGTTACAAGACAGAAAAGCGGTTAAAGAAAATATCTTCGGTTCTCATTTTGCCTATTTAGGCCGACGGCTTCAAATTGGAGCAACAGCAATAAAAACCATTTATTCTCATGAGTTAAATAAAAATGTAAAAACATATAATCAATTTGATTTTCAAGGAAAAGAAAACTTTAATGGAGGAATAGATTACAATTGGCTTTACAGAAATTTTAATTTTTTCGGAGAGTTTGCCGTAAGCCAAAACGGCGGGTGGGCAACTGTTCACGGTGTGATAGCAACACTCTCTCCAACTTTAACTTACAGTTTGATATACAGAAACTACCAACCTGATTATCATCCTACATACAGTGCAGCTATTGGCGAGCTGAGCAAAAATGCTAATGAAAAAGGACTTTATATGGCATTAGAAGGGAAGTTGAGTAAAGAATGGTCTTTTTCTGCATATTTCGACCAGTTTCAGTTTCCGTGGTTGAGAAGTAACATTACTTCGCCTTCCGAAGGGTTTGAATACTTAACGCAACTTACCTACAAGCCTTCTAAAAAATTGGAAATATATGCCCGTTTTAGAGAAGAAAAGAAACAACAAAACGGTAAGTATCAAATTGTGGAAACTAATTTCGAGGAAACTGTTCAGCAAATTACTCAGGATTATGTGGGAATTGATGAGGTCGTTTGGAGGGACAGGGAAAATTTACGTTTAAACGCTACTTATAAACTAACTGATGCTTTGAGGATGCGTTCGAGAATAGAATTTTCATGGTATAAATCGGGCAATGAACCGAGAGAAAAAGGAGTATTGGCTTATCAAGATGTGATGTATAAACCCCTTGGCAAGCCTTATTCGTTTTCAATGAGATATGCATTGTTTGACACAGACAGCTACAATACCAGAATTTATGCTTATGAAAACGATGTGTTGTATTATTTTTCCGTTCCGGCGTATTATTATCGAGGAAGTAAGTTTTATATCAACTTGCGTTACAGGGTGGTAAAAGGTTTTGATGTATGGTTGAGATTTGCCCAAACATATTATTCCAATAGAAATGAAATAAGTTCAGGACTTAATAAAATAGACGGAAATACTAAAACGGAAGTAAGAGCGCAAGTAAGATTCAGTTTCTAAAAAACCTCGTACTTTTGCTCCAAATAAAAATTCATCATGAAATCACTGTTAACAAAAACAATTCTCTCTGCGGTTTTGATTTTTTCATTAGAAGCAAAGGCACAAAAAAAGCCTCACAATATTCAAAAACCCGTAAAAAGACCTGTTCCCGCTCAATTTTTTAAAACTTCTACCTATCAACCTAAAAAACAGATTGAAAAAAAACTCGAAGCAGAAAAAATTAAAGAACAGTTTAAGGTACAAGAATATACATTGAGTAACGGGCTAAAAGTTTATTTAAGCGAAAATCATTTAACACCGAAAGTTTTTGGAATGGTAGCCGTAAGAGCCGGAGGAAAAAACGACCCGAAACACGCTACCGGAATGGCTCATTACTTGGAACACATGCTTTTTAAAGGCACAAAAACCTTAGGAACAGTAAATTATGATTATGAAAAACCTTATTTGGACAGTATTACTTCTCTCTATCAAAAGTTGGGGCAAACCACAGACGAGGAAGAGCGGAAAAGCATTCAAAAACTTATTAACGAACAAAGTGTTTTAGCATCAAAATATGCCATACCAAACGAGTTGGACAGACTTTTGGCAAGCATAGGCAGCGATAAAGTAAATGCTCATACCACGGAAGATTATACGGCTTATCACAATGAATTCCCTTCTCATCAAATAAATGCCTGGCTAGAAATATACAGCCACCGTTTTAAAGAACCTGTTTTCAGACTTTTTCAATCGGAACTGGAAACGGTTTACGAAGAAAAAAACAGAGGGATGGATAATCCTGTTATGAGACTTATTGAAGAATTTTTCAAGAATTTTTACAAAAAACATCCTTACGGCCAGCAGAGTATAATCGGAGAAACCGAGCATTTAAAAAACCCGCCTCTCCATGAGATGTATAAATATTTTTACAATTATTATGTAGCCAATAATATGGCTATTATTCTTTCCGGTGATTTTGATTCGGAAGAAGTGTTGAACATGATTGAAGCAAAGTTTGGTTCTTGGGAATCTCGTCCTGTACCGGATTTTCCTAAGTACGAAGAAAAAGAATTTGCCGGCAGAGAATTGGTTGAAAAACGTTTAACACCTATAAAAATCGGGTTAATGGGATATAGAGCGCCGGCAAAAACCAATGACGAATCATTTATATCGGATATAGCCGTGCAGTTTTTATCTAATTCCAACAGAACAGGGGTTTTGGATGAATTGGTTATAGACGGAAAACTGGTGGAAGCAACAGCCCAAAATTTTTCATATAATGATTACGGTGCTATTTTAGTAATATATGTACCCAAAATAGTAGGACAAAGTTTTGATGATGCAGAAAATCTGGTAGTCAAATCTATAGAGCGAATAAGAAACGGAGAATTTTCAGACAGTTTGTTTCAAGCGATTAAAATCAATACGATTAAAGATAATTATTTGAATTGGGAACGAAATGAAGGAAGAGTTTTTGAGATGCTCGACTGTTTTGTTACCGGCAGAACTTGGGAAGAATATTCAAAAAAATATGCGATAATTCAAACCATTACTAAGAAGGATATTGTTGCGTATGCTCAAAAATATTTGAATGGCAATTATTTGTCTTTTCACTCCAAAATGGGATTTCCTAAAACGAAAAAATTAGAAAAACCGGATTTTAAACCTGTTGTTCCTAAGCAAGAAAGAAAATCGAAGTTTGCACTTCGATTTGAAGAACTTCCGCAAAAAGAACCTGTTCCAAGGTTTGTAGATTTTCAAAAGGAAATTGAAAAAAGAGAGATCACCCCACGCATACCTGTATATTATACAACCAATCCTGCCAACCGAGTGTTTGAAGTTCAGTTTGTATTCGGTTGCGGAAAAGCGAAAAATCCTTATTTGGAATTTGCTGCAAATTACTTAAATAGCGTTGGGACGGAAAAACATTCAGCTAAAGACTTCAAAAAAGCACTCGCATATTACGGATGTTCTTATGAGTTTTCGGTATCGGAAAGCCAGTTTATATTGAAAGTAACCGGAATGGAAGATTACATTGTACCGTCCCTTCAATTGATATCCGAGCTTATCAATCAGCCAAAGGCAGATGAAAAAGTAGCGAAAAAAATCGTGTCCGAATTTAAAACTTTTGAGAAATTCGACAGAAGTCAACCTTTCTCTGTGGCAGTAGCATTAAGAGAATATGCCCTTTTCGGGGAAAACTCAAAATATTTAAGACAATTATCTTCCAAACAATTAGCAGCCCTTACTCCTCAGCAACTATTAGATGCTTTTAGTGAAGCCAAAACCTATGACATGGAAATTTATTATACGGGAAAAATAGGTTCAATGGCGGCGGCTAAACATATTAAACAAAATATGCAGTTACCCTCCCCCCAATTAGAAGCCGAAAAAGAACCCGATTTTGAAATACAAGACATTTCCGCGAATAAAGTTTATTTTTTGAATGACAAAAAAGCCGTTCAAAGTCAGCTGTTTTTCAATATCAAAGGGAGTAAAAGAAACAACAAGGAATTACCGCTTATTTATGCATTTAATGCTTATTTTGGCGATGATATGTCGAGTTTGGTTTTCCAAGAAATTCGCGAGTTTCGTTCATTGGCCTATAGTGCTTACGGCAAATACATACCCGGAAAAATGCCCGGTTATTCCAATTATTTTATGGGATACATAGGGTGTCAAGACGATAAAACTCCGGAAGCCATGCAAGCAATGTTAGATTTATTACACAATATGCCTCAAAAACCCGAAAGACAGCCGTACATTATAAATGCCATAAAAAACAGATTGATTTCAGATTATCCTCATTTTCGAGAAAAAATAATTAAAGTCCGAACGTGGCAAAGACAAGGTTTTTCCGAAGACCCTAATAAATTTATCGTTTCCGGGTTGCCGGATATTAAGTTTGACGATATTGTACAATTTTATCAAAAAGAAATTCAAAACAAGCCTGTAATCATGTCGGTTGTCGGAGAACAAAAACGCATTAAACTTAAAGAATGGGCTCCTAAAACCGGCGAAGTTGTTAAGGTAAAGAAAAAAGAAATATACGTGAACTAACATCCTCATTATCTAATAAACAACAGGATTGGCAACAAAAAAAGACAAACAAAAGTTATCTAAACGCCTTCGGAATAAATTTAAACTGGTTATTTTGAATGAAGACACCTTGGAACAAAAGTTTTCAATGGTGTTATCGCCTTTAAATGTGATTACTTGGATTTCCATAGTGGTGGTTTCGGTAGTAGCGCTTACGATAGCGGCTATTGTCTTTACTCCTATTAAAGAATATATTCCCGGCTATGCTGATGTAACCACTAAAAAAATGGCTACTTACGCCGCTATGAAAGCCGATTCTTTGGAGGAAATTCTTAGGGTAAAGGAGCAGTATTTAACGGCATTAAGGCAAATTATTAACGGGGACACTTTGTTGGATGCTATACGTGAAGAAGAAACAGAACCGAATCCAAGCGAAATTCATTATCAACGTTCCATCGAAGATTCTTTGCTTCGGGAAAAGATAGAAAAAGAAGAAGCCTATAATTTGGCATTTTCCGATAATGAAGATACGCGCAAAAAGAAAGCTCTTTTTTTTAAACCGGTTAATGGTATAGTATCGGAATCTTTTTCTAAAGAAATAAATCATTTGGGGGTGGATTTGTTGGCAAAAGAAAACGAACCTGTATTGGCTATAATGGATGGTGTGGTAACTTTTTCGGATTGGACAAATTCGGGAGGATATGAAATACACCTGATGCATGAAAATAACATCATGTCGATATATAAGCATAATTCCAAATTACTTAAAAAGGTTGGAGAAACCGTTCAAGCAGGAGAACCTATTGCCATTATCGGAAATACCGGTGAGCTTACCACGGGTCCGCATCTTCATTTTGAGTT
Source organism: uncultured Flavobacteriales bacterium (assembly GCA_964560645.1). Taxonomy (GTDB): domain Bacteria; phylum Bacteroidota; class Bacteroidia; order Flavobacteriales_G; family NORP312; genus CAZLMS01. Next base: position 6,843 of record CAZLMS010000027.1, read on the forward strand.
ATGGATTAACGGTATTCCCGTTCCGCCCGAAGAGTATATTGATTTTTAAACGTATAATTGCTGTTTTGTGGAAAACCAGCCATTGTATAAACAATGGGTTTTTTGTATCTGTTGTTTTTCAATCTAAAATATCCAACTCTATTCCGAATGAAAAGCGGGGAAATTCCGGGATTTGATTGTGGATAATAAGTTGTGATAAACGATAGCGAAAATTCAGCACAAAAAAGTTTAACCCTATGCGGGCAAAAACTCCGTAATTAAATCTGTTTAAGTAATTTCCGCCTTTTATGGTGTTTTTAAAAGAGGTTTCTCCCCAAGGAGAAAAGGGAATTTTATCTTCAATAGTTCTTTTTATTCCCAAAGCGTAAAGTCCGTATCCGCCAATATCAAGATATTTTCCGATGATGTTCCCTCTTCGGGCAGTGTTAATTCTAAAAAACAAAGCCGCACTCACGTTTTGTAAATTCAATTTTTCTTTATGATATACTGCCGTATCTATCCAGAATTGTTTGTTTGATTGGTTAATGGCAAAACGCCGGTTAAGGTAAAACAAATCGATTCCGCCAGAGAGCAGTTCCGTAAATTTTCTTTTGTAACGTATTCCCAATAATGTTTCTCTCGATTTAAAAGCTTCGACAACTTCGGGTTGATTACTTACCGGCGCAATAAAACCGTAACTGATATAGGAATGCCAATAATGTTTTTGATTAGGTCCGAAATCCGTATCGGTTGTATCGGCTTGTACGTTTTCGCTGATAATGTATTCTTGACCGAATGTTGAAAGACTGATTAAAAAGGCGAAGAGCAATAATATCTTTTTCATGGCGAACAAAGGTGTTTGTGAGTTAATAATTACTTGGCTTTATATAACCAATTGGCAGGATTTAAAATGGTTTTCGATTTCCATATTTCAAAATGTAACTTGGTTTCTCCGTTTTCATCAATGTTGATGGTTCCTATGGGTTGCTTTACTTTTACTTTATCGCCTTTTTTCACAAAGGTTTCTTTTAAGTTGCTGTAAACGGTCAGATATTCTCCGTGGCGAATCATTACGGCTTTTCCTACGCCGGGAATAAACAGAACCATGCTGACTTCTCCGTCAAAAACAGCTCTTGCGGTAGCTTCTTCCAGTGTGGATATGTCTACACCGTTGTTTTTAATTTTTACGTTTTTTAATACCGGATGAGGTTGTTCGCCGAAACGCCCCACGATTATACCTTTTTCTACGGGCCAAGGTAATTTTCCGATGTTTTCGGCAAATGATTTTCCGAGGGCAACGGCTTCGGGTGTAAGTGCTAATTTGCCTTTTTCTTTGGAGCGGGCAATTTCTTCTTCTATTAATTTTTGAATGGCTTTTTGCAGTTTAAGTTGTTCTTTTCGTTTGGCTTCTACATCTTTTTTGAGCTGTTGTTCTTTTTGCTTGAGTCGGGCTACGGTTTGTTCTTGTTGTTTTTTTTCGCTTGCCAAAAGCGCTTTTTGTTCTTCCTGCTGATTTAAAAGTTTTTGTTTTTCTGCTTTTTGTGCTTGAAGTTCGAGAAGTTTTTTGTTTAATAATTTTTGTGCTTTTTCGATTTTTTCGGCTTGGGTTTTCCGGTATTCGGAATATTGTTGCAAATATTTCAAACGCAGATAAGCTTGATTGAAACTTTCGGAGGAAAAGATAAACATCAATCGTTCATAGGCACTGCGATTTCGGTAGGCATAGTAAATCATCTTGGCATATTCTTCTTTAAGTGCTTTAAGTTCGTCTTTAAGCGATTGAATTTGTTCTTGGGTGTGGGCAATTTTTTTATTAAGTCTTTTAATTTCATAGCGAAGCGAGCGAATATATTCTTCGCGGGTTGAGATTTTATTGTTAAGTAAAAGGAGTTGGCTGAGTGTGAGTTGTTTTTGTTTCCGGGTTTGTTTGAGCAGTTTGTTGTTCAGTTCAATTTGCTGTTGCAGTTCCCGTTTTTTCTTTTCCAATTGTTCTTTGGATTGTCCGGAAACCAATATTCCTGACAGGCAAAAAACACAGAAAAGGATTGTTATTTTATTCCATTGGTTCATATTTTTCCGGAATGGTAAAAGACATCTTAAGGGGTTCGTTGATTTTGGTTTTTAAGTATTCTATTTCCGCTTCCATATTTAAGTCGGAAATAATGGTTATTTTATACTTATGAGGAATAAGCAAGGAATCGGTTTCGGAATATTCGGTGTAATTGATAATGAGTTGTTTTTGAGAAAGCAAATCTATTATTTTTAGTGTTTCGGGGCGATAGTCGGAATTATTGAGCATTGCGTAAACGGCTATGGATTTAGACTGTTTTTTTTCAACTTTACCGCCAAGTTTTCCGTCTAATCTGGAGTTTTTTTCATCGGTGGATTTTTTTATCCATCGTTTTTTAAAGCTGTATAATTCATAGCGTTTTTTTCTAAAATCGACATTTACGTCTTTCGGGTTTAGCGAATCGGGAATGTTTCCGAGTAAAATGTCTTGTAACATGTAGAAATCGAATTGAAGGTCAAATTTGTTTTCTAAATATGCAATGTTACCTACGAAATATTTGTTGTTTTTTCTGTCCATGTATTTGAGAGTGTCGGGAGTAATTAAAAACCGGGCAACTTCTACGGCATAGTATGTTGCCGAAATCCATAGAGCGCTGTCTGTTCTTAACCGGAAATACATTTTAAAAGAGTCGGAGACTTTATCGGTTTTAAAGGCAACGGAAGATTTAATGCTAATCCATTCGGGTTTTGCTTCGGAACGGCGAATATTTTCGATGAGTTTTTCTTTGCTTTTGACCTTAAGAAGTTTTGCCGTTTTCTTTTCTGTGGTTTTACAGGCAGAAAAAAGCCATAAAGCGGAAATAATAAGGAGGATATGTAAATTATTCTTCTTCACTTTCGATGTATATGCCTTTTTCTATTTTGTCAATTAATGTGGGGGATTTAGAGCCTAATTCCAATGCTTTGTTCCAATATTCAAGGGCTTTTTCTTTTTCTCCCAGTTTGTATAATACATCACCGTAATGTTCTATGATGGTGGGGCTTTGACTTCCCCCTGAATTTAAGGCTTTTTCGAGCCATTCTTTAGCTGTTTCATAATCGCCTTGTTGAAACTTTATCCATGCATAAGTGTCTAAAAAAGAAGGAGTGTTGGGCTGTAGATTATTGCTTTTCAGGGACATTTCTTCGGCTTGTTTCAGCTTTTCTTTCCTTAATGAGAGGTAATAGCTGTAATTGTTTAGTACATAAACGTTTTCGGGGTCAAGTTTGAGGGCTTCCTCGTAATTTTTGTCGGATAATTCGTTGTTTCCCATGGCATGATAAGCGTCTCCTAAAGAAGAATAAAATTGGGCTAAAAGCAGGTTGTTGTTAAAAACCAGGTCTTTTCCCGCATTTAAAACATCTACGGCTTCTTGATATTTTTTTAATTGAATAGCGGCAATTCCTTTAAAGAGATAAAAAACCGGAAGATTTGGAAAAAGCTCGATGGCTTTTTCGGCATCTGTGTAGAGTGTATCCCAGTATTCCAATGTGGACTCTATGGTAAGCAGTTGATTCCATATAATTGCTTTGGAATTATCCAGTTGTATGGCTTTTTTATATTCTTCATAAGCTTCTTGGTTTTTGTCCAAACGATAGAGTAAATCGGCAAATACAGTATGTGCTTTGGCTTCATTCGGATGTGTTTTAACAAGTGTTTTACCGGTTTCCAATGCTTCTTGTTGCAGGTTTTGTTTAATGCCTTCGAGCGTAAAATAGCGGTTAAGATAGAGCTGAACTTTGGCATCAATACTCAGGTTAGGGTCGGCAAAGGCTTTTTGAAAAAATTCAGCGGCTTTATTTTCTTGTTGTTTATTATGATAATACTCGTACAGACTAAGGTTGATATAAGCAAGTTTGGGGTTAATTTCAAGTGCTTTGTTAAATGCGTCCAATGCTTTGGCTTCATTGTCTTTTCTTAAGTAGAGTTCTCCTAACATTTGATAATACCGACCGTTTGCGGGATATTTTTTTATGAGTTTTTCAAGGTCGGCAATGGCGGCATCAATGTCATTAAGAGAGATATGGATTTTTTGTTTTTGCATGGTAATATCTTCCGATACTCCAAAGTGTTGCTCTATTAAATCATATACTTTGGCGGCTTCTTTTAATTGATTGTCGTAGATGAGAGCCATTGCCCAATCATAGTAATAGTCAATCACTTTTGGATTGGCACGAGCCAGTTCTTCGTAAATTTTTGCCGATTCAGAATAGCGACCGTTAATATCATATATGCGTGCTAAAAACAATTTATACCAATTATTGGTGTGGTCATATTCAATAGCTTTTTTAATGTATGCTTCGGCATTGACAATATCGCCCTTGTCTGCAAAGAGTTGAGCCAGTTCAAAATAGCTTGCGGCGTGTTTGGGATAAATTTTCAAACATTTTCTAAACAAATCTTCAGCCTTGTCGGGAGTGCCTAAGTATTTTTCTCTTAATCCGTCGAAATAGGCTTTTTCGAGAGCTAAGTTTGCCTTTTCGGACAAAGAAGGAATAACAAATCCGTCGTCGGAAACATTTTTTTGTGCAAGAATGTTTTTAGAAGTCTTACATCCTGCAATCCAAACAGTTGTGAAAATTAGTATGTAAATATATAATAATGGTTTCATTATTCGCATACTTCTGAATAATCACTGATGCTCAAATCAAAAGGTTTGCCGGTTATTTTGGAATAATTACCCGCCATAGAGTTTTCTATTATGGAATTAGTTATCAGGGCATGGTTTTGAATAATGCTGTTTTTTATTACCGAGTTTTCTATTACGCAATTATCTCCTATGGATGCATAAGGACCTATAATGGAGTTTTTTAATGTAACATTTTTTCCCACATAACAGGGCGGAATAATTACTGTGTTTTCTTTTTGAATGCCTTTGGAAATAAGAGAATTGTCGGTTTTGTTGAATTCTAAAACACGTTGGTTGGTATAAACAGTTGCGTTTTTATTTCCGCAGTCAAGCCATTCGGTTACGGTTTCTATTTTAAATTGAACACCTTTGTTTTTCATGTTTTCCAAAGCATCCGTAAGCCCGAACTCTCCGCCTTTTATTCGAATATCGTTGTCAATAAGATATTGCAATTCTGCTTTGAGGTTTTCCCCGTCTTTAAAATAATATATTCCGATAATAGCCCTGTCGGATACAAAAGTTTCGGGCTTTTCTACAAAGGCTTCCACGACACCGTGTTCATTTAATTTTACCACTCCGAAAGCAGAAGGGTCTTCTACTTTGCTGGTCCATATAATACCGTCAGCAGAATTGTCCAGTTGAAAATCCGCTTTAAACAGTGTGTCTGCAAAAGCAACTATTACATTTCCCGATAATGAAGGGGCGGCACAGAGAATAGCATGCGCTGTTCCCAGAGCTTCGTCTTGATAATAGATGGATGGTTTAGCACCAAGATTTTCGGCAATTTTTTTCAACCGGCTTTCGGTTTCTTCGCCAAATCGTCCGATGATAAAGGCGATTTCCTCTACAGGCGAATTACATACTTGTGCAATGTCCTCCACGAGCCGTTGAACAATAGGCTTTCCTGCTACGGGAATTAACGGTTTGGGAGTGGTAAGAGTGTGGGGACGCATTCTTTTCCCCATTCCGGCCATTGGAACAATGATTTTCATAACTTTTTAATTTTTTCCTGTTGAGCCGAAACCTCCGCTTCCTCTTTCGGTTTCGGTTACAAATAAAGATTTTTCCCACGTTACATGCTCATGTTTGGCTATTACAAGTTGGGCAATTCTGTCACCGTTTTTTATTTCAAAAGCTTCTTGAGAAAGGTTTATTAAAATCACTCCGATTTCACCTCTATAATCTGCATCAATGGTTCCGGGAGTGTTTAAAACGGTAATTCCGTGCTTTAGTGCCATTCCGCTTCTCGGACGGACTTGAGCTTCATATCCCGGAGGCAGTTCTATAATTAGTCCGGTGGGAATAAGTTTTCGCTCGCCGGGTTCTATGATTATCGGTTTGTCTAAAAAAGCCATTAAATCCATTCCTGCAGAGAGCGGTGTTTTATATTCCGGCAACGGATTGTTGGAGTTGTTAATAATCTTAACTTTCATGATTGATTTTTCAGTGTTAAATAGTTCTTTTTTTCAATTTTTAAAGCCACAAATATATAAGTGGATAAAATTAGTGCATAAATTGAATATTTGAGCCAAATGTTTTCAACGTAAAATTGTTGAGATAAATAGACAATTACCCAGGCAGAAATAATATACGCCGCAACTTTTCCTGTTTCATA